>DATAHD010000472.1:0-18268 GCA_036263395.1 Rhizomicrobium sp.
CGCCGGTGCTGCGCCGCTTGCGGAACATCGCGGCAAGATCGACACGATCTTCGCAGCGGAGTCTGTGGAAGCGATCCTCGAACTGCTCGACCGCGACACCAGCGATTGGGCGCGCGAGACGGCCAAGACCATGCGAACCAAGTCGCCCACCAGCCTGAAGGTCGCCTATCGTCAGGTGCGCGAAGGCGCGAAAAAAGACTTCGACGACTGCATGCGCATGGAATTCCGCATGGTGCACCGCATCGTCGCCGGCCACGACTTCTACGAAGGCGTCCGCGCCACAATCATCGACAAGGACGGCGCGCCGAAGTGGCAGCCGGCCGAACTCGCAGCCGTAAGTGATTCAGATGTGGCGGCCTACTTCGCGCCGCTCGAAAAGGAACTCGCACTATGACGACCATCGGATTTATCGGCCTTGGGAATATGGGCGGGCCGATGGCGCGCAATCTGCTCAAGGGGCAGTACGGCGTCACCGCGTTCGATCTCAGTGCCGACGCACTGAAGCATGCGACCGATGCCGGTGCCGCGAGCGCGGCCAGCGTCAAGGACACCGTGGCAAACGCCGACGTCGTCGTCTCTATGCTGCCGGCCGGTCAGCACGTCCGGTCGGTCTATCTCGAAGACGGCATCCTCGCGAACGTCAAGAAGGGCGCGCTGCTGATCGACTCCTCGACCATCGACGTCGACTCCGCGCGCGCCGTGCACGCCGCGGCAGAGAAGGCGGGTTTCGACTTCCTCGACGCGCCGGTGTCCGGCGGTGTTGGTGGCGCGGAAGCAGGTTCACTCACCTTCATGTGCGGCGGCAGCGAGAAGGCGTTCGAGCGCGCCAAGCCGATCCTCGAGAAGATGGGCAAGAAGATCGTGCTCGCCGGCGGCGCGGGGGCAGGGCAGGCGGCGAAGGTCTGCAACAACATGCTGCTTGCCATCTGCATGATCGGAACCTGCGAGGCGTTCACCTTGGGCGAGAAACTCGGCCTCGATCATCAGAAGCTGTTCGACATCATGTCGGCCGCATCGGGACAGAGCTGGTCGCTCACCACCTATTGCCCGGTTCCCGGACCTGTCCCGACGTCGCCGTCGAACCGCGATTATCAGGGCGGCTTTGCAACCGCGCTGATGCTGAAAGATCTGAAACTGTCGCAAGCCGCGGCGGCAAGCGCCGGTGCGAGCACGCCGCTGGGCGCAGAGGCGGCACAGCTTTACTCTTTATTTGCCGCTAGCGGACAAGCTGGCACCGACTTCTCTGGAATAATACGTATGTTACGCGGAGAAGCATGAGGATTTACGGCCTCTTAACGCGTAGGCCTTACCCTACACTCAAATAAATAGGTGGGCCCCGAAAAAATCGGGGAAGGGTAATGACAGCATTGGCCAAGCCGCAGACTGCGGTAGCGCTGGATGGCGCGCGTGCAGTCGCTAAACACTATCTCGAAGCGCTCAATCTCGTAGAGCGTCTTCACCGTCAGCTTCTCGACGTCATCAAAGACGAACTCGATCGGCGCGACGAGCGAGAGATCAACAGCGTTCAGGCGCTTCTTCTGTTCAACGTCGGCGATCAAGAGCTGACGGCGGGCGAACTGCGCACACGCGGTCACTATCTCGGCTCGAACGTGTCGTACAATCTGAAGAAGCTCGTCGAGAGCGGATACATCCATCACGAACGCTCCGAAGCGGATCGCCGCTCGGTTCTTGTGCGTCTGACGCGCAAGGGTGAGTCGGTGCGCGACATGTTGCGGGAACTGTTCAACCGGCACCTGAATTCGCTGGAACCTGTCGGCAATGTCACGGTCGCCGATCTGGATGGATTGAACACGAGCCTTAAGCGTCTCGAGCGCTTCTGGATCGATCAGGTTCGCTTCCGCCTCTGACGGCTGATACGAGACTCATGTAACGATAGCGCGGCTCGCAGGAGACCGCGCCTCGTTGCTTTCAAACCATTGGCACCACCACAGCCGCTTCTACATCGCCTTGGCGCTCGCGCTCCTCGCGGCCGCAGCCGGCACGTATCTTCACTGGCCCGTTCCCGGCGCGCTGGCTGGCGATGTGTTCTTCCTCGCCTATCTCATCGGCTGCCTGCTGCTGGCAGCGCGCCTCTCCAATCGCGATCTCGACAAGCGGGCCGATATCGAGGACGAGGGCATGCTCCTGGTCTTCGTCATCACGCTGGCGGCGGTGGCGTTTGCCTGTGTCGATATCTTCACGGCTCTCAATCGCAAGGATGCGCTCAGCACAATACCGCTGATTATCACGTTCGCCGGCGCGCCGCTCGGCTGGTTCATGCTGCACACGGTGATGACGTTCCACTACGCCAACCTGTTCTACCGCTGCGACGACAATGGCAACAAACCGCCGCTGGAGTTTCCCGGGGACAAGAACGAGCCCGGCGTCGTGGAGTTCTTCTACTACTCGTTCGTCATCGGCATGACGACGCAGGTGTCGGATGTTCAGGTGAAGACGACCCGCCTGCGGCGCACGACACTCTTGCATTCGATCGTGTCGTTCTTCTTCAACACGGTGCTGATCGCACTGAGCGTGAACGCAGTGGTCGCGCTGGCGTCCTAGCCACGCGGGGGCAGGGGCACGAACACGCTGGTGCGGCGGATGTATTCTTCGTACCCGGGTCGACGCCGGCCGATCGTGTGCTCCAGCATCGTCACGCCGGAGATCCGCAGCAGCAGGATCGACATCATGATCGGACTGAAGATCGTCCACCAATGACCGAGGTCGGCGGACAGCGCGATCAGATAGAATCCCCACCACATGGTGAAGTCGCCGAAATAGTTTGGATGGCGCGACCAGCCCCAGATACCGCGATCCATGACTTGATCGACATTGACCGGCTCGCGCCGAAACGCGGTCAACTGCCAATCGGCCAGCGCCTCGATGGCGATCCCGGCACCCGCCACCGCGACTCCTACGTATAATAACCAATTGAGAGGTGCCGGTCCGGCAGAGACAGTTAGCTGGAGAGGCAGGGAGATCGCCCACATAAGGGTCCCCTGGAGGAGGAACACTTGGAAAAAGCTCCACCACCACCAGTTGGGACCATGCTTGCGCCGCATGGCGGCATAGCGCCGGTCTTCACCTTCGTGCCCCTGCCAACGGACGAAGAGGTGACCGCCGAGGCGCAGCGCCCAAAGCGTTACGAGGATCAGCAGAGCGGTGAGTGCTGGGCTCGCAACATGCGGCACGAGAAAGCACGTGGCCCACAAGGTGATGGCGAAACCGGGCGCCCAAAAGATATCGACGATCCCGCAGTCGCGAAGCACGAGGCTCAGCGACCACATCACCAACATGAGAACCATTATCAAAAGGAAGGTTTCGAGCAATCCGGTCATGTGACAATTCGCATTGGGAGTGAGGAGGACCTTGCGATAATCTCCGCCCGTCGCCAAATCACGCCTAGCGGTGCGGGCAAGAGGCTGAAATCGATGGCCTTTCCATATCAGACCAAACTCAAAGACGCCCTTGGGCGGCTCCGGCAGGAAGGTCGTTACCGGGTATTCGCCGATATCGTACGCCGCCGCGGGACCTATCCAAGCGCCGACTACTATACGGACGACAACAAGCGCCCGATCACCGTGTGGTGCAGCAACGACTATCTCGCCATGGGCCAGCATCCGGTTGTGCTCAAGGCGATGCACGAAGCGATCGATACCGCCGGCGCGGGTTCGGGCGGCACGCGCAACATCTCCGGCACCACGCACTATCACGTTGAGCTCGAAGCCGAGCTTGCGGATCTGCACGGCAAGGAAGCCGGGCTGCTTTTCACATCCGGTTACATCTCGAACGACGCGACGCTCGCGACGCTTGCGAAGCTGTTTCCGGGGCTGATCGTTTTCTCCGACGAGCTGAACCACGCCTCGATGATCGAGGGCATCAAGCATGGCGGGATGCAGAAGCATCTGTTCCGCCACAACGACGTCGCGCATCTGGAAGAATTGCTGCGTGAAGCCGAGCCGAGCGCGCCGAAGCTGATCGCGTTCGAGTCGGTCTATTCGATGGATGGCGACTTCGGGCCGGTGAACGCGTTCTGCGATCTCGCCGAGAAGTACGGTGCGATGACCTATCTCGATGAAGTGCATGGCGTCGGCCTTTACGGCCCGCGCGGCTCCGGCGTTGCCGGACGCGACGGTGCGATGCACCGTGTCGACATCATCGAGGGCACCCTCGCCAAGGCGTTCGGCGTCATGGGCGGCTACATCACGGGCACGCAGGAGCTGGTGGACTGCATCCGCTCTTTCGCGCCGGGCTTCATCTTCAGCACGTCGCTGGCGCCGGCACTGGCCGCCGGTGCACTGGCGAGCATCCGTCACCTGAAGCAAAGCGATACGGAGCGCAGTGCGCTTCATGAACGCGCCGCCAAGCTGAAGCGCATGATGCGCGAGGCGGGCCTGCCGGTGATGAATTCGCCCAGCCACATCGTGCCGGTGTTCGTCGGCGATGCGGTGCTGTGCAAGGCAGTCTCCGACGCGCTGCTCGCCGATCACGACATCTATGTGCAGCCGATCAATTTCCCGACGGTGCCGCGCGGCCAGGAGCGCCTGCGCTTCACCGCCGGCCCCATGCACACCGACGCGATGATGGAGCATCTCGTCCGCTCGCTCGATGCGGTGTGGACGGCGCACCGGCTGGAACGCGCCGCCTGATGCCCGCGGGGCGTTCGGAAATCTATCTCGAATTCCAAGTCCACGGCGCTTTCGTCAAGGTGACGGCGATCGATCCGTCCACCGGTCTTGAGGCCAGCATCACCGGCCCGGCGAATGCGCCGCGCGCAACCTTGCAGGCTGCTGTGATGCGAAAGCTTGAATACGTCCGGCAAAAGAAAAACGGCCGAGCATGAGCCCCGCCGTTTCGCTATCTCGTGCTGAGACCGCTTAGCGCTTGCGCGTGGTCTTCTTGGACGACGCCGTGCGGCCAAGGCCGATCTTCTTAGCGAATTCCGAACGCTGCGCGGCATAGTTCGGCGCGACCATCGGATAGTCCGCCGGCAAGCCCCATTTGGCGCGATAATCTTCCGGCGACAGGCTGTAGCGCGAGCGCAGGTAGCGCTTCAGCATCTTCAGCTTCTTACCGTCTTCCAGGCAGATGATGTATTCCGGATGGATCGACTTCTTGACGTTCACCGCCGGCTTCTGGTTCGTCTGGAACTCAACAGAGGTGCCGCCAGCCAGACCGCCAAGTGTCGCGTGCACGCTCTTGATCATGTTGGGAAGATCGCTGACCGTAACGGCGTTGTTGCTGACATAGGCTGCAACGATCTCAGCCGAGAGCTTCAGCAATTCATCCGATTTCAAGGCGCTGTTGTCGGCAGCTGCTGGCATATCCTGAGCCTCGAATAGCAATCTAAGTGTTGATATTGGCCCGTTAGTATTTCAGCCGTTCTGCAAAAGCAAACAAGTAGAACGTGTAGTCTCTTGTCTGCTTAGCGCGCCGTTATTCCAGCCATCGTGTTTCGAATATTCGGCTCTCGCCCTGACTGCCCTTTATTGGTCATATGCAGTGTAAGTGAATACTCGTTATGGTTGCCATTATTGCGACAATTGCCGCCGAAATACGCAAATTGTGCGTGCTTTTCCGCGCACTTCACCTAGGGGCTGGCGCAAGATTTGGTTAGGCGCTAGGGGTAGCGCCGCGATAGGTGGCGGGCGGCCCTGAGGCTGCTCCCAAGGCGTTTTCAAGAGGCGGTAATGGCGGCGGCAACAAGCGCAGCGGAGCTGCGGAGTTCAGGCTTTTTCTCCGACAAACTGGCGGCGATCGACCCGGAAGTGGCGAGCAGCATCGGCGATGAACTGCGCCGGCAGCAGGAGAAGATCGAACTCATCGCCTCCGAAAACATCGTCTCGCGCGCCGTTCTAGAAGCCCAGGGCTCAGTGCTGACCAATAAGTATGCCGAAGGTTATCCCGGCCGTCGCTATTACGGTGGCTGCGAGTATGTTGACGTTGTCGAGCAACTCGCCATCGACCGCGCCTGCAAGCTTTTTGACTGCTCCTTTGCCAACGTCCAGCCGCATTCCGGCGCGAACGCGAACCAGGCGGTGTTCTTCGCGCTCATGCAACCGGGTGACACCTTCATGGGGCTCGACCTTGCGGCCGGCGGTCACCTGACGCACGGCTCGCCGGTCAACCAGTCGGGCAAGTGGTTCAAGCCGGTGTCCTACACCGTGCGCCGTCAGGATCAGCGCATCGACATGGATGCGGTCGCGGCGCTCGCCGCCGAGCACAAACCGAAGCTCATCATTGCGGGCGGCTCGGCCTATGCCCGCCACATCGACTTCAAGCGCTTCCGTGAGATTGCCGACTCCATCGGCGCGTACTTCATGGTCGACATGGCGCACTTCGCCGGCCTCGTCGCCGGCGGCGCGCATCCGACGCCGCTCGATCACGCCCATGTCGTGACCACCACGACGCACAAGACGCTGCGCGGTCCGCGCGGCGGCATGATCCTGTCGCGCGATGCCGACCTCGGGAAGAAGATCAACTCGGCGGTGTTCCCGGGCCTGCAGGGCGGCCCGCTGATGCACGTCATCGCGGCCAAGGCCGTGGCGTTCGGCGAAGCGCTGCGTCCCGAATTCAAGACTTACGCGAACAACGTCATTGCGAACGCTAAGGTGCTGGCCGAAACGCTGCAGAGCCTCGGCCTCGATATTGTCTCCGGCGGCACCGATACGCACCTCATGCTCGTCGACCTGCGCCCCAAGAAAGCGACCGGCCGCGCGACGGAGAAGGCGCTCGACCGCGCCAACATCACGACCAACAAGAACGCCGTGCCGTTCGATACCGAGAAGCCGGCGATTACCTCCGGCGTCCGCCTCGGCTCGCCCGCCGGCACGACGCGCGGCTTCGGCACCGCTGAGTTCAAAGAAATCGGCAAGCTGATTGTGGAGGTCGTCGATGCTGTTGCTGCGAAGGGCGACGAAGGCGATGCTGCCGTCGAAGCCAGTGTGCGTGCCCGCGTTGAAGAGCTTTGCCGCAACTTCCCGATCTACTCGTAGGACCCGCCGATGCGCTGCCCCTTTTGCGGTCACGAAGACTCCCAGGTCAAAGACAGCCGTCCGAGCGAAGACAACTCGGCGATCCGTCGCCGCCGTCATTGCCCGGCCTGCGGCGGCCGCTTCACGACGTTCGAACGCGTCCAGCTGCGCGAACTCGTGGTGGTCAAGAAGAACGGTCGCCGCGAACCGTTCGAGCGGGAGAAGCTGGAGCGCTCGCTGACACACGCGTTGCGCAAGCGTCCGGTGGAAGCCGAGCGCATCGACCGCATGATCACCGGCATCGTGCGCCGGTTGGAGTCGCTCGGTGAAAACGAAATCCAGTCGACCGTGATCGGCGAGCTCGTGATGCAGGCGCTGCAGAGCCTCGACAAGGTTGCCTATGTCCGCTTCGCCTCGGTCTACAAGAACTTCCGCGAGACCAAGGATTTCGAGAACCTCATCGGTGAGCTCGAGGGCGACAAGGATTAGGCGCTGATCCGTTGGCCGACGACATTCGCTACATGCAATACGCTCTCGCGCTGGCACAGCGTGGGGCAGGGCGCACATCGCCCAATCCGTCCGTCGGCTGCGTAGTCGTTTCGAAGGAAGGCCGCATCGTCGGCGCGGCGCGTTCTGCCGACGGCGGGCGTCCGCACGCAGAGACGCAGGCACTCGCGCAAGCTGGCGATAGGGCACATGGTGCCACCGCCTATGTCACGCTCGAGCCATGCGCGACGGTCACCGCCACGCCGTCCTGCGCCGATTGCCTGATCGAGGCCGGTATCGCGCGTGTCGTCAGCGGTTTTCAAGATCCCGATCACCGCACATGCGGCAACGGTTTCGCGAAGCTGCGGGCCGCCGGTGTCGACGTGAAAACGGATGTGCTCGCCCGTGATGCGGAGCGCGTGCATGCCGGCTTCATCTCGCGCGTGCTGCACGGCCGCCCGCTGGTGACGTTGAAGATCGCGCAGAGCCTTGATGGCCGCACCGCATCGGCCTCCGGCGACAGCAAGTGGATCACCGGTGAAGAGGCGCGGCGCTATGGCCATCTGCTGCGCGCCCGCAACGACGCTATCCTGATCGGCAGCGGCACCGCACTGGCGGACGATCCCGAACTGACTTGCCGCATCCCGGGCCTCGAAGACTTCTCGCCGCTTCGGGTGGTGCTGGACACGCGGCTGCGCCTCAACGAGTGGTCGAAGCTCGCCCAGACCGCGAAGGACATCCCGACACTCGTCTTCACCACGAGCGAAGGCGGCGGTGCGCTCTCTGCCGCAGGCGCTGAAGTCCTGCAGATCGAACGCGATGTCGCGGGCCGCCCCAGCATCGATGCCGTTCTCAAAACACTTGCGCAGCGCGGGGTTAATACGCTGCTGGTCGAGGGCGGCGCCTCGGTGCACGCCGCCTTTATCGATGGCGGTTTTGCCGACCGACTCGAGGTCTTCCACGCGCCGCTGCTGCTGGGCGGCTCCGGGCACAACAGCATCGACGCTCTTGCCGCACTGGGCCTGGATGAAGCCCCACGTTTCGTGGCGGAATTCCGTCACATCCTGGGCCGTGACCTTGTGGAAAGCTTCGCCCGCGAGGCATAAGACGGACCCATGTTTACCGGAATCGTGACAGACGTCGGCAAAGTTCGGCAGATCGAAAAACGCGGCGACACGCACTTCGTGATCGCAACCAGCTACGATGTCTCTGCCATCGATATGGGCGCATCGATCGCATGCTCTGGCGCGTGCATGACCGTGACCGACAAGGGCAACGACAAGGACCGCTGGTTCGCGTTTACCGCGTCGAGCGAAACGCTCTCCAAAACGACACTTGGCAGCTGGAAGGTCGGCGATCCCGTCAACCTCGAACGCCCGATGCGTGTCGGCGATGAACTCGGCGGCCACATCGTCACCGGCCATGTCGATGGCGTGGCGGAGATCGTGGGCATGAAGCCGGAAGGCGAGTCCATCCGCATCACCTTCCAGGCGCCGCAGCCGCTCGCGCGCTACATCGCGTCCAAGGGCTCCGTGTGCCTCGACGGCGTGTCGCTGACCGTCAACGAAGTCGATGGCGCGCGCTTTGGCGTGAACATCATTCCGCACACCCAAACCGTTACGACCTTCGGCAAGGCCAAGGTCGGAAGCAAAATCAATCTCGAAGTCGATCTGATGGCACGCTACGTGGCGCGTCTGGTGAACAAATGACCGTTTCCGTTTTCCACGATTACATCGCCCGCATCGAAGACGTCATCGAAGACGCCCGCAACGGCAAGATGTTCATTCTTGTCGACGCCGAAGACCGCGAGAACGAGGGCGACCTCGTTATCCCGGCACAGATGTGCACCCCGGCCGCCGTGAATTTCATGGCCAAGAACGGCCGCGGCCTCATCTGTCTTGCGCTGACACAGGACCGTGCCCAGCAACTCGCCATCCCGATGATGACGCAGGTCAACGGCACGCCGAACCAGACCGCGTTCACGGTGTCGATCGAGGCGAAAGAGGGCATCTCCACCGGCATCTCGGCGCACGACCGGGCCCACACGATTTCCGTCGCGATCGATCCGACGAAGAGCGCCGGCGACATCGTCTCGCCCGGTCATGTGTTTCCGCTCGTTGCCCGCGGCGGCGGCTCGCTCGTGCGCGCAGGCCACACCGAAGCTTCGGTCGACATCGCCCGTCTTGCCGGTCTCTATCCCGCTGGCGTGATCTGCGAGATCATGAACGACGACGGCACGATGGCCCGCCTGCCGGACCTCGTGCAGTTCGCGCAGCTGCACAATCTCAAGATCGGCACCATCGCTGACCTCATCGCCTATCGCCGCAAATACGACCACATGACCAAGCGCGTCGCCGAGACGCCGTTCCAAAGCCACAACGGCGGCGACTGGAAGATGGTCGTGTTCGCCAACACGCTCGAATATGCCGAGCATATCGCGCTGGTGAAGGGCGACATCTCCGGTCCCGAACCGGTGCTGGTGCGCATGCACGCGATCAACGTGTTCAGCGACATCCTCGACTGGGCGCAGTACGAGCGCGACATCCTCGCGAACTCGATGAATATCATCGCCGAGAAGGGGCGCGGCGTTGTCGTGCTGCTGCGCCAGTCGCGCCCGACCTTCGTGACCGACGTGCTGCTGCGCCGCGGTCAGGAAGATGTCGACCGCCGCCGTGTGAAGGAATACGGCGTCGGTGCACAGATCCTGCTCGACCTCGGCATCAAGGACATGATCCTTTTGACCGACACACCGGAAAAGAAAATCGTCGCGCTGGACGGCTACGACCTCAACATCGTCGGCACCCATCCGATCAGAGGCAAGGAATAGCGCCATGGCCCCGCGGGTTCTCATCGTTGAAGCGCGTTTCTATTCGCACATCGCCGATATGCTGCTGGACGGCGCTACGGCGGCGTTGCAGGCGGCTGGTGCGCAGTTCGAGCGCATCACAGTGCCCGGCGCGCTGGAAATTCCGCCGGCCATCGCATTCGCTGCGAAGGCAGGCGAGGGCGCCGGCAAGAGCTTTGACGGCTTCGTCGCCCTCGGCTGCGTGATCCGCGGCGAGACCTATCACTTCGAGATCGTCTCCAATGAATCCGCACGCGGCGTAATGGATCTCGGCATCCACCACAATCTCTGCATCGGCAACGGCGTCCTTACGGTCGAGAACGAAGCCCAGGCGCTGGCGCGTGCGCCGCGCGAGGGCGGCGACAAGGGCGGCGACGCGGCCCGTGCGTGCCTCGCGCTGATCGATCTGCGCCACAAACTCGGCGCGCATCGATGAGTTCGCCTGACGCCGGTACAGGTTCCGATATGGCCGCCGCCCGCCGGGCAGCGCGCCTCGCGGCCGTGCAGGCGATCTACCAGATGGAATTGACCGGCGACGATGCCGAATCTGTTGCCGATGAATTCATCGAGCACCGTCTGAGCACCGATCCGGATATCCAATCCATCGGTCAGCCGGATGAGCAACTCTTCGGCGACATCGTTCGCGGCGTTCCGCACCACCAGGCGGAAATCGACACCGCGATCGCCAAGTGCCTGGCGTCCAACTGGAAGCTCGACCGCATCGACTCCATCCTGCGAGCGATCCTGCGCGCCGGCGCCTATGAGTTCATCGCCCGCCGCGACGTGCCGGCGAAGGTCGTGATCGACGAATATATCGATGTGGCGCACGCCTTCGTCGAAGGCGACGAGAGCGCCTTCGTCAACGCCGTCCTCGACCGGATGGCGCATCGCAAGCGCGCGGTGGAATTCGGCGAGACGCCGCCGGACGACGAGTTGCAGTTCTGAGCGTTCGCAAGGGGCGATACCTGGAGCAAGTCGATGGCACCGCGCCCCTCTGAATTCCAACTGATCGCCGGCCTCTTCGCGCCCCTCGCGACAACGCGAAATGCCCTTGGCCTGAAAGACGATGCCGCAACGCTGCCGCAGAAGGCCGGGCACGACATCGTCGTGACTGCCGACGCCATCGTCTCGGGCGTTCACTTCCTCGACGCCGATCCGGCGGACACGGTGGCGCAGAAGGCGCTGCGCGTGAACTTGTCCGACCTCGCTGCGAAAGGAGCGACGCCGGCGGCCTACCTGATGACGCTCGCACTGCCACCGAGCACCGACGTGAAGTGGCTGCGCGCGTTCGCCGACGGCCTGAGCGCCGATCAGAAGACCTATGGCATTACGCTGCTCGGCGGCGACACCACCGGTACGCCTGGACCACTCACCATCTCGATCACCGCCTTTGGTCATGTGCCGAAGGGCAAGATGCTGCACAGGTCGCGCGCGCGAACCGGTGATCTGTTGTTCGTGACCGGCAGCATTGGCGATGCGGCGGGCGGGCTCGCGGTCCTGAAAGGCGAAGGGCGCTGGCTATCGCATGCGGTGCGCGACCATCTCATCCACCGCTATCGAACCCCGCAGCCCCGCACAGCTCTCGCAAAGGGCCTGTTAGGCATCGCATCGGCCAGCATCGATGTCTCCGACGGCCTCATCGCGGACGTCGGCCATATCGCCGAGACGTCCGGCAAGCGCATCGTCATCGACATCGAATCGGTTCCGCGCTCGGCCGCGCTCCACGGTCTGTGGGGCGATGGCCGCCAAGCCCTCCTCAAAGCCATCAGCGGCGGCGACGATTACGAGCTCGCCTTCACTGCGCCCGAACGCCACACCAGGCGGATCATGGCGCTGTCGGCCAAGACCGGCGTCTCGATTTCCCGGATCGGCCATGTCGAGAAGGGAGAGGGCGTCGCGCTTCGGGATTCCCACGGAAAGCCCGTGAAACTGCCCAAAGCCTCGGGCTGGACCCACTTCTGACAGTAACTCTGCGTTAGCGCGGATTTGCGAGGCTCCTTACATGCGCCGCCTCGCCGCCCTCGTCCTCGCCGCCAGCCTCATTTCCCCGGCTTTTGCCTCGGAAGAGAAGGCTGAGCACGGCGCCGAAGCCCCCAAAAGTGAGGGCAAAGACGGCGAAAAGGGCAAAAAGGAAGACCGCGAGCCCGGCACGACGGTCGAAATGCCGTTCCTGATCGCTCCCCTCATCCAGGATGGGCGGCTGGTCGCCTACGCCTACATCTCCAGCAAACTCCAGACATCGTCCCTCGCTGCCGCCGTAGCGGTGCGCGGAAAGACGCCGTTCCTGCAGGATGCCTTTGTCCGCAACGTGAACGGCGCCCCGATCGGCAAGCCGGACGACCCACTGACCGTCGATGAGAAAGCCTTGGCAGCGCGTCTTCTCGCAGATGCGAAGCGAATTGCCGGTTCGAAGCAGGCCGTGAACCTCGTCCTGACCAAGGTTCAGGTCGAGTCGACGCGGCCGGACAACAAGTAACCCCAAGATTTGCCCGTTAATTCTCCCAGTTTGAGGCGTTGAAAAGCGCCCAAGGCTTTGGCATACGTTCGCCGCCCTTGAAGCGGTAGGTCCAAAATTCCGGCCGGCCATGGGGACCGGTGCCTGCGTGATGGCACTGGTTGCTTCGGGAAACCAACATACGGGGATAAAGCCATGGGCTTGGAACTGGTTATCGCGAGCGGTGTGCTCGCGCTTTTATACGGATTGTGGACAATCCGTTCCGTGCTGGCGCTCAGCGCTGGCAACGCGCGGATGCAGGAAATTGCCGCCGCCATTCAGGAAGGCGCTGCTGCCTACCTCAACCGTCAGTACACGACGATCGCGATCGTCGGCGTGGTGATCTTCATTCTCGCGTTCTTCGGTCTCGGCTGGGAAGTCGCTCTCGGCTTCCTCATCGGCGCCGTGATGTCGGGCGCTGCCGGTTACATCGGCATGTACGTCTCGGTTCGCGCCAACGTCCGCACCGCGGAAGCGTCGCGCTCCGGTCTGGCGACCGGTCTCTCGGTTGCGTTCCGCTCGGGCGCTGTCACCGGCATGCTCGTCGTCGGCCTCGGCCTTCTGGCGGTTGCTGGCTACTACTGGTTCCTGCGCTTCGGCCTGAACCTGTCGCTCGATGATGCGGACCAGAGCCGCACGATCGTCGACAGCCTCGTCGGTCTCGGCTTCGGCGCGTCGCTCATCTCCATCTTCGCCCGTCTCGGCGGCGGCATCTTCACCAAGGGTGCGGACGTCGGCGGCGACATGGTCGGCAAAGTCGAAGCTGGTATTCCGGAAGATGATCCGCGCAACCCGGCCACGATCGCCGACAACGTGGGCGACAACGTCGGCGACTGCGCCGGCATGGCCGCCGACCTGTTCGAAACCTTCGCGGTAACGACCGTTGCCACGATGGTTCTGGCCTCGATCTACTTCACCGGCGAGCAGAAGGTTGCCCTGATGCTCTACCCGCTGGCGATCGCAGCGATGTCGATCGTCACCTCGATCGTCGGCACGTTCTTCGTCCGCTTGGGCAAGTCGAACAACATCATGGGCGCCATGTACAAGGGCGTTGCCGTGACGATGGTTCTGTCGCTCGTCGGCCTCTGGCCGCTGACGTCGCAGCTGATCGGCATGGACACCGCGCTGACCGTCGGTGACACGACGTTCAACGGCATGACGCTGTTCTGGTGCGGCCTCGTCGGCCTCGCCGTCACGGCGGCCCTGATCGTGATTACGGAGTACTACACCGGCACGAACTACCGTCCCGTCAAAGCCATCGCGGAATCCTCCGTGACCGGCCACGGCACCAACGTGATCCGCGGCCTCGCGGTCTCGATGGAAGCGACGGCGGCTCCGGCTCTCGTGATCTGCGCCGGTATCATCGTGACCTACCTGATGGCGGGCCTCTTCGGCATCGCAATCGCGGTGTCCACGATGCTCTCGCTCGCGGGCATGGTCGTTGCCCTCGACGCGTTCGGCCCGGTTACCGACAACGCCGGCGGCATCGCCGAAATGTCGGGCCTGGAAGGCGACGTCCGCAAGACGACCGACGCGCTCGACGCGGTCGGCAACACCACGAAGGCCGTCACCAAGGGCTACGCGATCGGTTCGGCCGGTCTCGGTGCGCTGGTGCTGTTCGCGGCCTACACGCAGGACCTGAAGTACTTCGCAGCTTCCGGCACCGGCTTCTTCGCCGGTCTGGAGCAGCCGACCTTCAGCCTTGCGAACCCGTGGGTCGTGGTCGGTCTCTTCTTCGGCGGCATGCTCCCGTACCTGTTCGGCGGCATCGCGATGACTGCGGTCGGCCGTGCGGCCGGCGCGGTGGTCGAAGAAGTGCGCAAGCAGTTCCGCGAAATGCCGGGCATCATGCAGGGCACACAGAAGCCGAACTACGCACGTGCCGTTGACCTGCTGACCCGCGCCGCCATCGGCGAGATGGTCATCCCGTCGATGCTCCCGGTGTTCTCGCCGATCGTGCTGTTCGTCCTCGTGAACTGGATCGCGGGCAAGACGGCGGCGTTCGACGCACTGGGCGCAATGCTCATGGGCGTGATCGTCACCGGCCTGTTCGTCGCCATCTCGATGACCTCGGGCGGCGGTGCATGGGACAACGCGAAGTAGTACATCGAAGACGGCCACCACGGCGGCAAGGGCTCGGAAGCCCACAAGGCTGCCGTGACCGGTGACACCGTCGGTGACCCCTACAAGGACACCGCTGGTCCGGCCGTCAACCCGATGATCAAGATCACGAACATCGTGGCGCTATTGCTCCTCGCAACGCTCGCCCACCTGTTCAAGTAATCGACGGCGCAAGCCAAAAAGAAAGGGCGCGGAGAAATCCGCGCCCTTTTTGTTTGTTCCGGTATCCGTTGCCGGCGAGAACCAGCCGGCTCAGTTCGGCGGGCCTTGGCCGCCGCCCGGATTGCGTTCGCCCTGATCGATACCGCCCGGTGCGCCCGGCGACGAGTTGAAGAGCTGCTGCAGGAAGGTGAGCTCACGTCCCTTGCTCGGCGTGACCCGCGCTTCGTAGTCGACCACGTGCCCGTCCTTCAGGCCGTAGTGTTTGAGATCGGTGACCTTGCCGTCCTTGTCGAAATACACGGCAAGGATCGAGCGGTTGAGGACGGTCGGTGAGAAAAACGCGACCTGCTTCTCGGTGCTCGAGATGTAGTACCAGCCTTCTGTACCGAAGCTGGCCTCGGTCGACGGATCGCCGAGCCGCTTCTGGATCGAGGTCTTGGTGTCCTTGCCGACTTCGACCGAATTGATCGTGTCCGGGTCGGGCAGGTAGCCCCGCTGGGTGACAACGGGCGCACACGCGGCCAGAACCAGGACCGACGACAGCGCCACTGCGGCAATTCTCATGTGATGCAACCTTTGGTCCGGCCCCCGCCTGCCGGGCGATGTGCTAACCTTGCGGGCGGTTTGTTGCAAGTCCGGTCAGGCCGGAGAATCCTTTTATGCTGAACATCTTAAGGCGCAGAGCCACCGAGAAAAAAGTCGCAGACGACCTCTACGGCACCATCACGGCCGCTTCCCGGCGGCCGGAGTTCTATACCGAGCTGGGGGTCGCGGACACGTTCGACGGTCGTTTCGATCTGGTCGTGCTGCATGCCTGGCTGGTTCTGGATGCTTTGGGGAAGGGCAAGCGGACCGATCTTGGCGAGCGCCTGATCCAGACGCTTCTCGCCGCCTTCGACGATAGCCTGCGCGCTCAGGGGGCAGGGGACATGAGTATCGGTCGCCGTTCCAAAGCGATGACCAGCGCGATGTTCGGCCGGATCAAATCTTACGGTGCTGCCACGAACGACACCGAAATGGCGGAGGCGCTGATCCGCAATCTCTATCGCGACGACGCTGCCAAGGCCGATTGTGCCCGGGCGCTCACGCATTACATATCGGCCTCGCGCGCGGCGCTTGAAGGGGTCGATCTGACGACCGGAAGCGTTCCTTTCGTTGCCCCGCGCACCGGAGCAAGCCCGTGAACGACCTGTCGCAGAAACCACCGCTGGAGCACGATTTCGACCTCGGCCGCCTCTCCAACGCGGGCGAAGAAATCGTTCTCGAACTTGATGCGGCGCAGCGAGCCGAGCTCGCGCGCTGGTCGGAGGTTTCGTCCGTCGAGGCGTTCCGGGCGGTCGTTGAACTGACTCGCACCTCGATGAACGACTTTGTCTACAAGGCGCAGATCGAAGCGGACCTGACCCAGGCCTGCGGCGTCACGCTGGAGCCGGTGCCCTCGCACATCAGCACGAGCTTCAAACGCGAGTTGCACCTGATGCGGCGCTCACGCCATGCGCAGTACGACACCGAACCGGCGGCGACGGGCGCTGCCGATGCAGACGACGACGTTCCGGAGCAGATTGACAGTCCCCATTACGACGTCGCGGCTCCGGTGCTGGAGGAGTTCAGCCTCGCCATCGACCCTTACCCAAGGGCAGCTGGAGTTGCCTTCGACTCAGTTGTCGAACCGGTTCCGGAGGTCGAGAACCCGTTCGCGGTTCTGAAAGGGCTGAAAACCGGGAAATAGTGCGGTTTTCTGCACTGCAATCTTCCCTTGAATCCGGGAGGGGTTTCGGGTTCTATCCGCGCCTTGTTTTGCCCGCCCCCCTGGATTAGGCAGGCGCGCCGCGAGGCGCCCACTGGTCGAGGATTCGGCATTCGTAAAGGAGTTCCGCTATGGCGGTCCCAAAAAGGAAAACGTCACCGTCGAAGCGCAGAATGCGCCGGTCACACGATGCTCTGGCCCCGACGAGCCACAACGAGTGCCCGAACTGTGGCGAGCAGAAGCGTCCGCACCACGTGTGCGGTTCGTGCGGCCACTATGACGGCCGTGAAGTTGCGAAGGCCAAGGCCTAAGTTTCCCGCGGCGGACTTCGCACAGCGAGGCGACGTTGGCAGGTGAATTGACTGTTTCCATCGATGCCATGGGCGGTGATGCTGGCCCTGGCATTGTCGTGGATGCACTCGCGCGTGCCGCAATCCGCCATCCAGCAGTGAAGTTTCTGCTGCACGGTGACGAGACGATCCTCAATCCGCTCTTCGCCAAGAAAGCCAAGCTGCTCGAGCGCACATCGATCCGTCACACGACGGAGCGCGTGCGCATGGAAGAGAAGCCGAGCCTCGCGCTGCGCCGTGGCCGCAACACCAGCATGTGGCGCGCCATCGAATGCGTCGCCAAGAAGGAGGCGGAAGTCGCGGTCTCCGCCGGCAACACCGGCGCGCTGATGGCGATGTCGATGTTCCAGCTGCGCACCATCGACGGCATCGATCGTCCGGCTATAGCAGCCCTGTTTCCCACTGCGCGCGGCCAGAGCGTCATTCTCGACGTCGGTGCAAATGTCGAATCGAGCGCGGAGCAGCTCGTCGAATTTGCTCTCATGGGCGAAACATTTGCCCGCGCCATCCTCGGCCTCGAACGCCCCAGCGTGGCGATCCTCAATGTCGGATCGGAAGATGCAAAAGGCCATGACGCCGTCAAAGGCGCGGCGCACCTCCTGCGCAACGCCAATCTGAACATCGAATTTCAGGGCTTCGTCGAAGGCGACGACATCGCGCAAGGCAGTGTCGATGTGATCGTGACCGACGGCTTCACCGGCAACGTCGCGCTGAAGACGGCTGAGGGCACTGCGCGGATGATCGCGGAGTATCTCCGCGCCGCGCTGATGCGCTCGATCTTCGGCCGCATTGGTGCGGTGTTTGCGAGCGGTGCGATCCGCATGCTGCGCCGCAAGCTCGATCCGCGTTCGTCGAACGGCGGAATTTTCCTTGGCCTGAACGGCGTCGTGGTGAAGAGCCACGGCGGTGCCGATGCGCTTGGCTTTGCCAGTGCGCTCGACATGGCCATCGATATGGCAAGAGCAGGGGTCATTCCGCGGATCGCGGCCGGCAGGGCGGGCATCGCGTCCGCATTGGCTGGTCCAGCCGCTGTGGGAGCGGCCGTCTCGTGACGATTATCCGTTCGCAGGTTGTCGGCTGCGGTTCTTT
>DATAHD010000473.1:0-2274 GCA_036263395.1 Rhizomicrobium sp.
ACGGCATTGTCGAAGCTCGAACCGGCGCTGGTGCCCCAGTTGAAGATGCGGGCCCACACACGCGCCCAGTCCGGGCTCTTCATCCACGTGTCGCGATAGCTGCCGATATCGGCATAGACGTCGATGCTCGAGCCGCCTTTCTGGAAGCCGTGGCAGTTGGTGACGAGCGCGCGGATGTTGCGGCGCGTGCCCGGAAGATCGACGGACTGCGCGCTGTTCTGACGAAGGCGGCCGCTGAAGAGGTCGGCGGTCGTACCGTTATCGAAGCGCGCACGAACATACTTGCACTGGATGTCGGTGCCGCGGGCCGTGAACTGCAGCCGCTCAACCGGGCCGCCGAAATTCGGTGACGCCACATCGCGGTCGGCGTGATAGCCGACGTCGAGGTTGGTGATCTTGTCCCAGGCTGCCCAGGCAGGTGCCGAAATTCCGGCGGCGATGGCGACGGTGAGCGCGCCAATGACTTTCGATTTCATGTCGATTCCTCTGATGTTTTGTGAATATGACGGCGCGTGTCCTCGCTGGGGCACGTGTCCCGGATTTAACGGTTAAACGGCATGGAACCGTCGAAGGTTCCTTCACTGCGGCGTGAAAGTGAATGTTGTCGGGCGCATTGCGCGGCTCACCGCCAAAACGAAAAGGGCCGGAGTTGCCTCCGGCCCTTCGTCTTCGCGCGCGCAAAACTTAGCGGCGGGCGAGGATCTCGATCGTCACATCGCGATCGCCGACGGCGCGGCACGCGAGGTTGAGCGAACGCACGTCGCGGTCACGGCCCGGGATATCGAGCACGGTCACGCGGCCACGCTGCAGGAAGCCGACGCGGAGGTCGGCCGTGCGGCCATTGCCGAAGCGCACCGACACGCGGCTGCAACGCGCATCGTCGTCGAGCGCCTTCAGGCCGATGCGATCGACGCTGCGCCCGCGCCAGCCGGCGAAGGTGGACTCGCGGTCGTGGCGGCCAGAGAAGCGCTCACGGCCCAGCGAAATCCAATCGTTGAACGCGCTGTCCATGGCGGAGCCAAAGATGCTGCCCCACACGCCCGCCCAGTACGGGTCGCGGCGCCATTCGTCGCGATAGCGGCCGACATCGCCGTTCACATAGATTTTGCCACCGCGGAATTCATCCGAACGGCAGTTGAAATCGATGCGGGTCACGCGCCGCGTGCCGCCGCGCAGATCGACATTGACCGGACGATCTTCACGCAGCACGCCGTTGAACACGTTGTCACGACCGCCGTCGCGATAGGTCACGCGAATGTTGCGGCAATAGATGTTGCTACGATCGGCCGTGAACCGCAGGCCTTCGAGACCGCCGCCGAAGCGGACGAAGTTCGAATCGCGGTCGGCGCGATAACCGACCTCGACGCTGCCGAGGCGGACATAATCGGCGAGGGCAGGGGCAGCCATGCCGGCTGTCATCACTGCGGCCACCGCCAGCACTTTCATGGACTTCATGGGACGCTCCTTTTTGAATCCATCTTCCGGAAATACGCACACCGTATGCCCGGCTTTGATGACCGGAGCTTTGCGGTGTCCACCTGAACCTAACATGAAGGAACTGTAATGGTTCCGTTTAGGTGAGCAATACCTGCGCGTGCTCAGCGCGGCAGATTTCCCGCAATCCAGCGTCGCAATTCAGAGGCGGGCAAAGCGCCCGACTGGCGCGCGATCTCACGCCCGGCCCGCAGCATCACAAGCGTTGGAATGGAGCGAATCTGAAAGCGTGCCGCCAGCGACTGCTCGCGATCCGAATCGACTTTCGCAAACCGCGCCTTCGGTTCGAATTCAGCGGCGGCGGCCTCGAACGTCGGCGCCATCATGCGGCATGGGCCGCACCACTCCGCCCAGAAATCGACGACGAGGGTAAGATCGGCGGCGTTCGCATGCCGGTCGAACCGCGCGGCGGTGAGCGCGAGCGGATGGCCGGTGAACAGAGCCTGATGGCACTTGCCGCACTTTCCATCGGCCGCCGCACGCGCAACCGGCACGCGGTTCAGCGTATCGCAATGCGGACAGGGAATGACGCGCGTATCGCTCATGCGATGACAACGCGCGCCATGTCCGATCGTCTCTCGACCCCGATCAAACTTTCTCCGGCTCGGCCTTCGCCGCAGCGGCGACAACCGGCTGCATCAGCTCGATCACATAGCCGTCCGGATCTTTGGCCAGCGCGATGATCGTGCCGCCCATGCCTGGATAGGCTTCGGCTTCGCGCGTGATCTCGAGGCCATCCTTGCGGATGCCTTCGATCATCGTCTTCGCATCCGGCACCGT
>DATAHD010000474.1:0-2330 GCA_036263395.1 Rhizomicrobium sp.
GGCCGGCGCTGGGATCTTTATATCGTGCAGAAGCTGCGCATCATGATCGCCAAATGGCAGCCGGTGCGCATCATGACGAAGGGCACGTCGCTGGAAGATTTCGTCGCCAAGATCGAAGCGGCGCACGTTACACGCTGACTCAGCGCGATCGCAGCACCCAGTCGGAGACGTCTTTCCAGCGCGGCTCGGCATGCAGGTCGCGCAGCAGCATGTGATAGCCCTCGGGATAGCGGTGCACCTCGGCGCGATTGCCGAGCGCATCGGCCACCGCTTTCGTCGGCTTGCCGGGGATCACCTGATCGTTGCCGCCATAGAGAAACAGGATCGGCGGCGGGTTTTTCAACGTGTCGGGGGCGCGCCGCGCATCGTCCATCAGGTTGACGAGACCATAGACGGCTCCGGCGTTCGCGTTCTTCTGAAACAGCGGATCGGCGCCGTTCATGCGCAGGATCTCGATATTATCAGAAGCCCATATCTTCAGGCCGGAGCCCGACAGATGCATGCCGGGAAACGTATGCGCGACGGTCCACAGCGCGACGCGATAGAGCATCGGCATGTCGCCGCGTGACCACACGGCGGGGGCGATGAAGATGGCGCCGTCGACATGCGGCGGGTTTTCGCTCGCGAGTGCTGAAAGCAGCACCGCACCGCCCATGCTTTCGCCGAGCGCATATATGGGCAGGCCGGGATACTTCGCGCGCGCCGCCTCGACCGCATCGACGAGGTCTCTGCGCATCGCATCGCCGCCGGCCCATGTTCCGGCGTTGGGCGAGCCGCCAAAGCCGCGCTGGTCGTAGGCGACGGTGGTGATGCTGTGCTCGGCCCACCACGGCGCGGGCATGGCGAAGGCGCGGGAGTAGTCGCTCATGCCGTGCAGTGCGACGACGACGGCTTTCGGTTCGTGGGCGCTCCACGTGCGGAGAGGCAATTGCAGGCCGTCGCGTGTCTGAAAGTATGTGTCGGTCAGCATCGGGGTGTCGCTACCGGTTCCGTGCCTGGCGATGGTCGGGGCGCAGGCCGCAACGATCAGCGCAAGGCACGCCGCACACGCGCGCGTAAATAGGGCAGCAATTCGTCCGCGAACCATGGGTTCTTTTTGAGCCAAGCGTTGTTGCGCCAAGAGGGATGCGGCAGAGCAATATAGCGTGGCCGATACGTGCGCCAAGCGCGCACCGTATCGGTCAGGGTTCCTTTTGTCCGGCCTTCGAGATGCCAGGCTTGCGCGTAGGAGCCGACGAGCAAGGTGAGATCGAACGGCGGCAGAGTCTCGAACAGCTGCTCGCGCCACGCCGGGGCGCATTCCTTGCGCGGTGGCTTGTCGCCGCCGTGTTTGTCGTAGCCGGGAAAGCAGAAGCCCATCGGCACGACGGAGACTTTGCTCTCGTCATAGAACTCCTGCGGCGTGACGCCCATCCACTCGCGTAGCCGGTCCCCCGAGGGATCGGTGAAGGGAATACCAGACTTGTGTACGCGCAGGCCCGGCGCCTGACCCACGATACAGATCTTCGCCGTGGCGCTGACGCGCAGGACAGGCCGCACACCGTGCGGGAGATGCGCCGCGCAAATCCGGCAGGCGCGGATGTCTGCTACCAGATGATTGAGCGGCGACGGCTTTGCTGCCATCAATCGCCGCGCAGGAGGTTGCGGGCGATGACGACCTGCTGGATCTGGCTGGTGCCTTCGTAGATGCGGAAGATGCGCACGTCGCGATAGAAGCGCTCGATGCCGTAGTCGGCGACGTAACCGGCGCCGCCGAAGATCTGCACCGCGCGGTCGGCGATGCGGCCGACGGCTTCCGACGCAAAATACTTGGTGCAGGCGGCTTCCATCGTCACGGGCTCACCGCGGTCGCGCTTGCGGGCGGCGTCCAGCACCATGCAGCGGGCGGCGTAGGCGTCGGTCTTGGAGTCCGCGAGCATGCCCTGGATGAGCTGGAACTCGGCGATCTTCTGGCCGAACTGCTCACGCTCACGGGCGTAGTTCACACTCTCTTCGACGAGACGCTCGGCAACGCCGGTGCAGACGCCGGAGATGTGCAGGCGGCCGCGGTCGAGCACCTGCATCGCGACCTTGAAGCCCTGGCCTTCTTCGCCGAGGCGCAGGCTGGCCGGGATGCGGACGTTCTCGAAGATCACGTCGTGAATGTGCGCGCCCTGCTGGCCCATCTTCTTTTCGGACTTGCCGATAGACAGGCCCGGCGTCTTGGCCGGAACGATGAAAGCCGAGATGCCGCCAGCACCCTTCTTGTTCGGATCGGTGCGCGCCATCAAGGTGAACATGCCGGCGCGGCTGGCGTTGGTGATGTAGCGCTTCGTGCCGTTCACAACATA
>DATAHD010000475.1:0-7837 GCA_036263395.1 Rhizomicrobium sp.
CGCCGCTTTACCGGTATGCATGAAGTGCAGGAAATCCTCGCGCGAATAGGACGCGACGAGCGACAGATCGGGCGGCGTGACGCCTTCGGCGAATACCTGTGTCGCGCCGGTCAGCGTCGTCACGTGGCACTCGCCGCACGCTGTCATCGCCAGGATGCGGCCCTTGGCGTGGGCCGGCCCGAGATCGAGCGCAGGTTTCAACGCGAAATAGAATTGGTCGGTGTGATCCTTGCCGGTGACGAACCGCCAGCGCGCGGCGAGATCGTAGGATGGCGTCGGGATATCCTCACCGCTCGCCGGCAGGCTGCGGATATAGGCGACGATGTCGGCAAAATCGGCATCGGGCATGTAGCGATAGGCGTCGGACGGCATCTCGCCCGCAACGCTGGTGCCGTCGGGACGGATGCCGGCGCGGACCGCGCGGTCGAAATCGGCATCGGAGAACGACTTGGCCAGCCGCGTGAGGTTGCGCGATTTGTAACCGGCGAAGTCGAGGTAGCCGCCCTGCAGGTTCGACATATGGCAATCGGCGCAGCCGAAGGCGGAAGCCAGACGCTTGCCGCGTGCAACGGCCTCAGCGCCGGTGCTTGCGTGGAAGGACGACGGCGGCAGCGGATAGGTCGCGACGATGACGCGCTCGGACACGACGTAGATGCCTCCGACGGCCAGCAGCGCGGCGGCCGCCACGATCGCAACACCGGCCGCAATCCATCGCACAACACGGTTCATGAGCGCCCCCCCAAGCGAGCGCCTTCCTAGCACCGGATTCGGCACAGTTCCGCTAACAATTTTGACTGAAAAGCACCGCTTCAATTCTTAACCGGCAGCGCCTATATACAGCCTGTCCGGGGCAACCCGGACTACGGCGATAAACGGCTGCGTAATAAGCGGACTGGACCCGGGGGCGGTACCCGGCGCCTCCACCAAATGCCCATCTGGCTTCATCCTAGGCCAAGACGGGTGGGCATCTGTGGGGGCGAAATAGGATCGACAGACGTGTAAAGGCAGAATCCTTTCGCTCGGTATTGTATCCGCCGTTATCGGGCTACTCGTACAGGTGCCAACGATAATGAAATGGCCCTCGCTGCCTAATAGGTAAGCGCGGTTCAGGGGAGCACCGGGCAACAGAAGCTCCCCACTTCTCTTTCATTCCGCTGCTTGCGTGATCTGGAAGCCGCTCGCGCGGCGGTTCAGGAGCGCGACGAGGGCGGAGGCGATGGTGACGCAGCCGCCGATGGTGACGGCCGTTGTGACGCCGAGATGGCTGGCGAGCGTTCCGAGCAAGAGTGAGCCCCAGGGCATCATGCCCATGAAGGCCTGGGTGTAGTGCGAGATGACGCGGCCGCGATAGTCCTCGTGCGCCACCATCTGGATGATGGTGTTCGTCGTGCCACCGAGCAGCATCAGGCTGGCCGATGTCGGCAGCAGCAGCAGCACGCTCAGCCACAGGATATGCGAGTGAGAGAACGCGATGATGCCGACGCCGAACGCGATGGCGGCGGCGACCGGCGCGTAGGCGAGATATTTTTCATGAAGGCGTGACAAGAAGTAAGCGCCGATCAACGCGCCGGCACCGATGCTGGTCATCAGAGTGCCGTAAGCCGTGGACGTGCCGTGCAGAAGATCGCGCGCGAAGGCGGGCATCAAGGTGAGATAGGCAGCGCCGAACATCGAGGAGACGCCGACCAGCATCAGCGAGACGCGGATCTGCGGTGAGTTGAACGAGTAGCGATAGCCGCTTTGGATTTCGCGCAAAGGGTGACCGACGATGCGGGGCACGCGTTGTGGCAGTCGCATCAGATAGAGGCTGGTCAGCACCGCGGCGAACGACGCGGCGTTGAGAGCGAAGCAGATGCCCTCCCCCACCACGGCGATCAGCGCGCCAGCGAGACTGGGGCCGATCACGCGGGCGGCGTTGAACATCATCGAGTTGAGCGAGATCGCATGACGTAGGTCTTCGCGGCCAACCATGTCGAGTGTCATCGACTGGCGCGAGGGCACGTCGAAGGAATTGATCAGGCCCATGCAGAGTGCGAGCGCGATGATCTCCCACACCTGAACGACGCCTGTAAGCGTGAGCACGGCGAGGATTGTCGCTTGCAGCATCGCAGCGCTTTGCGTGAGGAGCAGCATGCGACGGCGGTCGACGCGGTCGGCGACCATGCCACCGAACGGTGTGATGAAGAACACCGTGACCATCGAGCAGAACGAGGTTAGGCCAAGCAGGAATGGCGAATGCGTCAGGCTGTAGACCAGCCACGCCTGCGCGACGTTCTGCATCCAGGTGCCCATCAACGAGACAAGCTGGCCAGCGAAGAACAGGCGGTAGTTGCGGTGACGGAAAACCGAAAGCAGGCCCTGCCTGCCCTGCGGCGTCGCGATGTCCTGAATTTCCTGTTCAGATGGAGGCTCATCGGGCGGAGTCGCCACAATGCCTTCGGGGGTTTTCACGTCGCTCATGTAGGCACCCCGCTTGTCAGCACGGCGCGCTTCATGCTCCGGTTCCCGGTATCGCTATTCCTACAGGACACTTCCATGACCAATACGGACGTACTCTTCCAGCCGTTCACGCTCAAGGGCGTTACTTTCCGCAATCGCATCGCGATGGCGCCGATGACGCGCAGCAAATCGCCAAATCAGGTCCCTAACGAACAGGTTGCCGCATACTACCGGGCGCGGGCCGAAGGCGGCACCGGACTGATCCTGACGGAAGGAACATCGCCGGAGCACAAGTCGGCGTCGAACGACGCGAACGTGCCGGGCTTCTTCGGCGAAGCCTCGCTCGCCGGTTGGGCGAACGTGGTGAAAGAGGTGAAAGCGGTGGGCGGCCACATCATGCCGCAGCTGTGGCACCAGGGCGTGATCCGCCATCCGGGCAGCGGCCCCTATCCGGAAGAGCCGACGATGTCGCCGTCCGGCCTTGCGAAGAAGGACAAGAAGGTCGCCGAGCCGATGACAGACAGCCAGATCGCAGACGTGATCAGCGGCTTCGCCAAGAGCGCGGGTTACGCCAAGAAGCTCGGTTTCGACGGTGTGGAGCTGCACGGCGCGCACGGTTATCTGATCGATCAGTTCTTCTGGGAAGAAACCAATCAGCGTGACGATCATCATGCGGGCGGCATCGGCGAGCGCACCAAGTTCGCGGCCAACATCGTGAAGGCGGTGCAGGCGGAAGTCGGCGAAGACTTCCCGATCCTGCTGCGCTTCTCGCAGTGGAAGCAGCAGGACTTCGGCGTGAAGCTGGCGCAGACGCCGCATGAGCTTGAGCAGTTCCTGCGCCCACTCGTCGATGCCGGCATCGACATGTTCCACTGCTCAACGCGCCGCTTCTGGGAGCCGGAGTTCGAAGGCTCCGACATGAACCTCGCCGGCTGGACCAAGAAGCTCACAGGCATCCCGACGATGAGCGTCGGCTCGGTCAGCCTGAACGTCGACTTCATCACCAGCTTCACCAAGGCCGACACCAACGACAGCGGCCTCGACAAGCTGGTCGAAATGATCGAACGCGGCGACTTCGACATGATCGCGGTGGGTCGCGCACTCATCGCGAACCCGGACTGGGCGAACAAGGTTCGCGCCGGAAAGGTGAGCGAGCTGAAGAACTATTCGCCGGAGTCGCTGGCGACGTTGGTTTGACTTTACCCACCCTTACGAACGTCATGGCCGGGTGAGCCGGAGCGAAGCGTAGGCCATCCCGGCCATCCATTGCCGCGGCTGGCAAGGGATGACGCTCAGTCGGAGTCTCATCGTTAAATAGTTGCGGCAATGGATGGCCGGTACGCCCTGCGCTTCGCTTCGGGTCGACCGGCCATGACGATTGTTTAGAGAGTGAGAAAACTACTCCACAATCTTGATCTCGATCCCGTCGATGCGTTGCAGCGGTGTCACAAGCACCTCTTCATCATGCCGCTCGATCTTCAGATCGATCGTCGACTTCCCAATCGACAGGTTGCGGATCGTCAGCTGGTTCAAGAACCGCGGCAGCATCGGGTGATAGAACTGCACCTCGTTCTTCTCGAAGTCGCACCACAGGCCGAGGCACGCTTCCAGCATCGCGAACGGCACGACGCTCGCCCACGCCTGCGGCGAGCACGCCACCGGATAGAGCGTCGGCGCGGTGTTGCGGCGGCGCGGGAAGCCGCAGAACAGTTCCGGCAGGCGCATCAGGTCCATGCGCGTCGCGACATCGAACATACCCTCAAACATCAACGCCGCCTCACGCTTGAGGCCATAGCGCGCAAAGCCGAGCGCGATGAGTGCGTTGTCGTGCGGCCAGATCGAACCGTTGTGATACGACATCGGATTGTAACGCGGCGCACCCGCGCCCAAGGTACGGATGCCCCAGCCGGAAAAACCTTCCGGCTTCATCAAATTGTGCGCGACCTCTTTCGCATGCGCTTGCGAGGCGATGCCGGAATAGAGCACCTGTCCCGCATTCGACGTCGGCACGCGGCACGGCTTGCCCTCGCCGTCGAGCGCGATGGCGTAGGTGCCAAGCTCCTCGCACCAGAACTTTTCTTCAAAGCGCTGGCGCAGCTCTTCCGCCTCGCGGTCCAGCGCGTCGGCGCGCGTGGTATCGCCGAGGTGCCGCGCAATCGGCGCGAGACCTTTCTTCGCGGCATAGACGTAGCCCTGCACTTCGCACAGCGCGACTGGACCTTCGACCAGCGAGCCGTCGGCGTGGAAAACAGAGTCTTGTGAGTCCTTCCAGCCCTGATTCACCAGGCCGTGGTGCGACTGGCAGAAATACTCCGTGAAGCCGCGCTTGCGCGGGTCGCCGTAATTGTCGATCCAGCCGATGGCCGCTTCAATGTTCGGCCAGATCTTGCGCAGTGTTTCGATATCGCTGGTGCGATCGAAGTAGCGCGCCGCGAGAAGGATGAACAGCGGTGTGGAGTCGACGCTGCCGTAATACTGGCCGAACGGCACCTCGCCTAGCTTCGCCATCTCGCCCTGCCGCGTCTCGTGCAGGATCTTGCCCGGCTGTGCATCGGCCTTCGGGTTGTTCTCCGTCGCCTGTGTTGCGGCAAGATAAGTGAGCACACCCTTCGCGATGCTGGGGTCGAGCCACAAGGTCTGCAGCGCGGTGATGATGCCGTCACGGCCGAACGGCGTCGTGAACCACGGCGTGCCGGCGTAGGGATAGAGACCGTGCTCGGTCTTGGAGATCAGCATGCGCAGATCGGCGCCAGCCCGGTTGAACATCTTCTGCGGCAGTTCATCGGCGCAGGAGATGTGCGCCCCGTTGCGCGCATTCGCTTCCGCCTCACGCCGCGCGGCGCGATACGGGATGGAGAACGGCGTCTTCGGCGCCTCGTGGTTCTCGCAATGCACCGTGTAGATGATCGTCTCGACCGCACAGGGCGCGAGATCGAACTTGTAATCTATGCGGCCCTCTTTGAACGTGGTCGGCGTGCGGTCAACGCAGATCGCCGTGGTGCGCGTAACGCCGTCGCGCCCCTTATAGGAATAGAGCATCGACGTGTCGCTGGTGTGCGCCACCGACTGCTGGCCGCGCGCCTGACGCACCAGACCGCGGATCTCGAACAGATCGCGGAAGTCGGCATCGAACTCCAGACTGATCCACGCCCGGCGCGGCGCGACGTCGAAATTACGCACTGCGATCCGCTCATACAGCGTGTTGCGCCACAGGAAGCGTGAGCGGCGCACGTGCAGCGTCTCGCGCGAGAACACCAGCGCGTTGTCGAGATAGAGATCGGGATTCGACACATCGACATGCAGAACAACATTGTCGTCCTCGATCGCCGACGACAGGAACAGCGGCCGCTGCCCGTCGATCATCAGCTTCAGTTCGGACAGATGCCGTGTATCGCCCAGGAACAGGCCGCCCGGCGTCAGACCGGGGTTCACAATGTCGCCAAGGCGGTCGAACATACCGAACATGTCGCCATGCTTCAACGTCCGCGGCCACCGCTCCTGAATAGAGGCGGTCGCGTGGATGTGAAACGACGGTATCTCCTCGGCATTATCCGCACGCGCCCGGAGATCGGCCTCGAGAGCCGTTTTTGCACTCGCCATAATAACCTCCGCTGGTCAGGCGGCTTTTACAGACCTCATCTGTGCCTGCATAAGCTTCTTGTAAATCTCGACATAATGCTTGGTCATGACGGGAGCGGTAAAACGCTCCTCAAATTTCTGCCGCACCAACGCGCGGTCCAGCGCATCGATCTTGCCGACGGCGGCGATCGCTTCTTCCATGCTGTTCACGACGAAGCCGGTGACGCCGTCGTCCATCACCTCCGGCACCGAGCCGCAGCGGAACGCGATAACGGGCGTGCCGCAGGCCATCGCTTCGATCATCACCAGACCGAACGGCTCCGGCCAGTCGATCGGGAACAGGAGCGCACGCGCGTTGCCGAGGAATTCCTGCTTCTGGGTCTCGCCGATCTCGCCGATAAACTCGATCAGACCGGAATCCATGAGCGGTTCGATCTGCGTCTCGAAATACGCGCGGTCGACGACATCGACCTTCGCGGCGATCTTCAGCGGAATGCCAGTTGCCTTCGCGATGGCGATGGCGCGGTCGGGGCGCTTCTCCGGCGAGATGCGGCCAAGGAAGGCGAGATAGCCCTGATGCTCCGTCGTGCCACGGAACAATTTGGTCGGCAGGCCGTGATAGACCGTGTCCATCCAGTTCACCGGCGGCATCGGCTGACGCTGATGGTTGGAGATCGACACCAGCGGCATGTGTGGGAAGGCTTTGTAGATCGGCTGCAGATCCGGCAGGTCGAGACGGCCGTGCAACGTCGTCAGCGTACGGTTCGGCATGTCGCGAAACATCGGGTAGTGCATGAAGTCGATGTGGAAGTGCAGCACGTCGAACTCGCGCGCCAGTTCCGCCACCTGGTCCAGCATGATGAAGTTGTAAGGCAAGCAGTCGCGCACGCGGTTGTCGAGCCGCAGCGCGCGCTCCACGATCGGCACCAGGCGTGCCTGCGTCTGCGAATCGCCGCTCGCAAACAGCGTCACATCGTGACCCTGATTGACGAGTTCTTCGGTGAGCCACGAGGCCACGCGCTCGGTCCCGCCATAGAGCGTCGGCGGTACGCTTTCGACGAGCGGCGCGATCTGGGCGATTTTCATGAGGGAGGTCTCCAGCCGGACGAGGCCGACGAGCCTGCCGATACTGGAACAACGGGCCGGATATACGTTCGTTCCGCCGGGCGTGAACGAAATCGATTAACGTTTCATCAGCCGCATTTTCAGGCCGTCGCGCGGCCGCAAGGTTATGCGCGCGACAGGTTCCACGGTCTGACCGGGGACAAGCTGCAATCGCCAGCGCTGCGCAATCATCGCGAGGATGATCATCGCTTCCTGCATTGCGAAGCCCATGCCGATGCAGATGCGTGGCCCACCGCCAAACGGCATGTAGGCGAAGCGATGGATTTTCTCTCTGCGGCCCGGCGCGAAGCGTTCGGGTGCGAATAACTCCGGCTCCTCCCACAACCGATGATGGCGGTGCAGCAGCCACGGGGAGATCATGATCTGCGTGCCCGGCTTCACGCGGATTTTGCCCAGCGTGTCTTCGGCAATCGCCTCGCGCGCCATGAACGGCACCGGCGGATAAAGACGCATCGCTTCTTCGAGCACCATGCGCGTGTAGATCAGGTTGTCGGTGTCATCGGCACCCGGTCGCTCCGGCGCACGCCGCGTCTCTTCCGCCAGCTTGGCATCGGCCCACGGGAACTCGCTTAGCAGATAGAATGTCCAGGCGAGCGCGTTGGCCGTGGTCTCATGGCCCGCACCGATGAAGGTAATGACGTTGTCATAGACTTCCTCGTCGGAAAGCCCCTGCCCCGTCTCCGGGTCCTGCGCC
>DATAHD010000476.1:0-2225 GCA_036263395.1 Rhizomicrobium sp.
CTCCCACATCGCCTCGATCGCGGCGACCTTCATCTTCTGGTTTTCGGTCGCGGTGTAACCGCTCTCATCGCCCAGCACGACGACGCACAGTGCCGAGGCAAGACCGAAGCTCGCCGCCACCGTCATCGATCGCTTGGCGACTTCGACGTGACGCTGGCGCAGCAGGTAGTATGCGCTGATCGCCAGGATGAAGATCGCGCCGGTGACATAACCTGCCGCGACCGTGTGGACGAACTTGTCCTGTGCGACCGGGCTGAACAGCATGGCCTGAAAGTCCGTCACCTCCATGCGCATGGTGTCGGCGTTGAACTTGGCGCCGACCGGAAACTGCATCCAGCCATTGGCGATCAGGATCCACAGCGCCGACAGGTTCGAGCCGATGGCGACGGCCCAGGTCGCGATCAAGTGGCCGAGTGGGGTGAGCCGGTCCCAGCCGAAGAAGAACAGGCCGACGAAGCTCGCCTCGAGAAAGAACGCCATCATCCCTTCGATGGCGAGCGGCACGCCGAATACGTCGCCGACATAGTGCGAGTAGTAGGCCCAATTGGTGCCGAACTGGAATTCCATCGTGATGCCGGTCGCGACGCCCATCGCGAAGTTGATGCCGAACAGCACGCCCCAGAACTTCGTCATGTCGCGCCAGATCGTGCGGCGCGTCATCACGAACACCGTCTCCATGATGCCGAGCAGCACGGACAGACCGATGGTCAGCGGCACAAACAGAAAGTGGTAGAGCGCGGTGACCGCGAATTGCAGGCGTGCGAGTTCGACGGCGTCCATATCAGTCGCTCATTACGTGGCTGGCCACATCGCCGGCGGTGGTTTTGGGAGCATGCGCAAAGAAGACGAAATAGAGCACGGCGAGCGCGATCAACTTGAGCGCCAGCACACCTGCGATGTCCCGGCGCAGCCCGCGCATGGCCATCCCTCGTCTTCGAATGCGGTGGGGAGTCTAGCCACGCCGCGCAAACCTGCGATGCGGCACGGGCGCGCCCCGGCAAGGGGCCGCAATGGCTCTCGCCGGGGATATGAGCAACGCAAACACCGCCTCATGCGTTGTTCCGTCGGGCCATTCCGGCCTGCCGGGGTGACCGATGTTTTCCGATAGTTCGCAGACGCGGCAGCGCACGGTCCTGCCGGTCTTTCTCGGCGTGGTTTTCATGCTGCTGGCCGCGGGCCAGGCGTGGGCCGCCGCGGAGGGTCACGGCAAGGCCTCCGGCATGGGCGGCTCCGGCGAAGGGACGTTCGTTGCCGAGATCGTGCTGCTGCTCATCGTCGGGCGCGGCCTTGGCGAGGTGCTGCAGCGCTTTGGCCAGCCCGCGATCATGGGCCAGCTAATTGGCGGTATCCTGCTCGGGCCGTCGCTGTTCGGCTGGATCTGGCCCGATGCCCAGCACATGATCTTCTCCACCGATCCCAACAAGAAGGCGATGATCGACGCGGTCTCGCAGCTCGGCATCCTCATGCTGCTGCTGCTGACCGGGATGGAGACCGATCTGCGGCTGGTCCGCCGGGTCGGCGCTGCGTGTTTCTCGATCTCCGTCACCGGGGTGCTGGTGCCGTTCGCCTGCGGCTTCGCGCTGGCACAGTTCCTGCCCGACAGCCTGCTCCCCAATCCAGCGGATAAAGTGGTCGCCGGGCTCTTCATCGGCACCGCGCTTTCCATCTCCTCGGTGAAGATCGTCGCGATGGTGGTGCGGGAGATGAACTTCATGCGCCGCAATCTGGGTCAGGTGATCGTCTCGTCGGCGATCATCGAAGACACCATCGGCTGGCTGATCATCGCCATCACCTTCGGCATCGCAACCACCGGCAAGCTGGAGATCACGTCGCTGGCGCTGACCGTGATGGAGGTCGCGGCCTTCATGGCGTTCAGCTTCACGATCGGGCGGCGCATCGTGTTCACCTTGATCCGCTGGACCAACGACACGTTTCGCAGCGAGTACCCGGTCATCACCATGATCCTGATCATCACCGGCGTGATGGCGCTGGTGACGAACCTGATCGGCGTGCACACGGTGCTGGGTGCGTTCGTGGCCGGCATCCTGATCGGCGAGTCCCCCATCCTGTCCGATCACATCGAGAGCCAGCTGCGCGGCATCATCACGGCGCTGTTCATGCCGGTGTTCTTCGGCATGGCAGGCCTTTCCGCCGATCTGACGGTTCTGAAGGACCCGACGCTCGCGCTGCTGACGCTCGGCCTCGTGCTGATTGCCAGCATCGGC
>DATAHD010000477.1:0-1777 GCA_036263395.1 Rhizomicrobium sp.
GCCGAGCCGCTGTCATCGCCATGAATGCCGCCGCCCAGATCGTTGACCACGACCGTCGCGCCTTCTTTCGCCGCGATCAGCGCGCAGTCCTTGCCGATGCCGTTGCCGGCGCCCGTGACCCAGACGACTTTGCCTTCAAGAATTCCCACTGATGCTCTCCCTGTTGTCTGTTGCTTAGGAGAGTTTGGAACAGCTTTCGCGCATTGCACAACCTGCTGCTTCCGCTGCGGCAAACGCGCGTGATGGGCTACTGCGTGTCCGCGTGCGCTGTAGGGGAGGCGCGATAGCGGCGCGCTGCCTCCTGATGCAGAAGGAAATGCATCGCGCAGTGGCGTTCGAAACGCTCGGAGAATTTCTCCGCGAACCGTACCGTGCGCGCCTCGCGATCGAAGGTAAGCCAGCCTTCTTTCTCGGAGTCGTCCAGCAAACGCAGCACATGCACGCGCGACACACCGTGGCGTTTGGCAAGGCCGTACACGGACACGCTCGTACCTTCGAGCAGATGCGTGCGCGCTGCCGGTTGCGACAGCAGCAGGTCGAACAGAAGCGTGAAGCCGGCTTCGCGCGAGAAGAAATAGAACACGCCATCGCCCGGCGCGTCGGCAAAGACGTCCGGCCGTTCCGCCGCGAGTAGCGTGAGGATCGCCTCGACGGCGGGATAGCCGGTGCCGGCCATCGCGTCGTGCAGGTCCAGCAGCGCCGGATCGACCAACACCACAGCGGCGCCAACTGCCCGGCGGTGAGTCTGGAAAGTCTCGAAAAACTTTGCCGACGGCATCAGCGTGCGCGAGGGCTTTCCACGGGTGTTCAGCGCTGGAACCAGATGATTGCTTGCCGTCATGCGCTGCAGGAACGCGCGCACGCGCCCGTTACTCGCTTCGCGCAAGACCGATGTCACGGCGGTTTTGAGATTGGCGGCGGTGAGCTGCCCCTGATGGTGCAGCATCACCAGCGCCACGCCGATGAAGTAGCAGCCGCGATCCCGCAGGACCCAGCGCAGTTCGTCATCGACGGAGAGATAGAGGCCGAGAACGCCGCGCGCCGATGCTTCTACCGCTGCCCGGAAACCCGGACGTGCCCGCATCGCCGCGACGGCGTCTCGCGTATACGGATCGGACGTCGTTTCCCCCATCGACGTCCGTCAGATCAGACCGGATCCCAGCCGAACGTGCCGGTCGTCGGCTGCAAGTCGGTGAAGCTCGACTTCATCGCCGACATGCAGTGATCGGCGATCGTCTGCGGCGTCCAGCCTTCGATCTTGCCGAGGCCGCGTACAGGGCGGGGTTGGCTCATCAGGAAGATCTCGTTGCCGCGGGCGGCGAAAATCTGGCCGTTGACGTCTTTGCAGGCCGGCGAGGCCAGCGAGACGGCCAGCTGCGCCACCTGATCGGCGCGCATGAAGTTCTTCATGCGGTCGACGCGCGCGGCGGATGCCTCATCCTTCACCGGGATCGTCGCGATCATGCGCGACCACGCGAACGGCGCGATGGTGTTGGATCGCACGCCCTTGGCCTGACCCTCCATCGCGATGATGCGCGACAGGCCGACCACGCCCATCTTCACCGCGGCGTAGTTCGCCTGGCCGACATTACCGATGAGGCCCGACGTCGAGGTGAACAGCACATAGGAGCCTTCGCCCTGCTCGCGGAAGTGATTGATCGTCTGGCGCGTCACATTGTAGGCGCCATTCAGATGCACGTTGACGACCATGTCCCAGTCGTCGTCCGTCATCTTGTGGAACATCGTATCGCGCAGGATGCCCGCGGGATTGATCACC
>DATAHD010000478.1:0-2524 GCA_036263395.1 Rhizomicrobium sp.
CGAGCAACGTCCACCCCGTGAAGATCGCCAGCGACAGCAGCAGAAACGCCCGCGCCTCGAACGCGATGCTCCACCAGACAACCGTGTCGCTCGAAACCTTGCCCTTCAGCAGCGTGCCTTCCGGATCGGCCGCGTTCCACACGAAGAACACCGCCACCGCCGCGATAAGGCCGACCAGCTGATAAAGGAAGATATCGAACCGCGAATGCGACTGCCGCCGCCGGATCGCAACAAGACTGGCCAGCAGCGACGCCGCCTGCGCGATCAATCCGATGGCGATGTAATAGACGATGTCGATCACCGCCGCGCCCGGGCCGCCATGCGCCAGGGTCGAGACCGTCATCACGGCAAGGCAGATCAGTCCGCCAAACCAGTTGTAGATCGTGGAGCCGAACAACTTGCCGACCGTCATCGCGCCGCCGCCGAGGGACGACAGCCGCTGCAGGTCCCACGTCCGGTCGCGGATTTCGCCCACGACGCTCAGCGCCGCGTTGCGCGAGCCCCAGAACACGACGAGGCCGTAATAAAGCCATTGCGCCGAACCGAACAGCGATCCGACCACGCCGTGATCGTCGCCCGTCGCCACCGCGGCGGCGAAGAATATCAGCACCAGCACCGCCACCATCAGCGCCATGCGCCGCGGCGTCAGTTCCAGCCAGATGTTGCGCAACAGTTCGGGGTTCATGCCTTGCCCCCGATCTGCGAGAAGTAGAGGTCTTCGAGGCTCTTGGTCGACTCGCCGAAGCTCGCCACATCGAACCCGCCCGTCACCATATCGCGCAGCAGTTTGGCGCGTGTCTGCGCATTGCGCGTGAAGGTAATGAGCGCGTTGGTATCGCTCGCCTCGATCACCTCGATCCCGCCGCGCCCTTCGAGAAAGGCACGCAGATCGGCGCGCGGCGTCGCCAGCTCGATGATGTAGCGCGGCCGCTCGACATCCTTCACGGAGATCGGCTTGCCGCCCGCCATGCGGCCGTCTTCGATGATCACCATCTCCGACGAATAATCCTGCAGCTCCGCCAGAATGTGCGACGACACCACCAGAGTCATGCCGGCTTCACGCAGCGCGAGCAGCAGAACGGAAAGATCGCGCCGCGCCTGCGGATCGAGACCGGCGGCCGGCTCATCGAGCAGCAGCACCTTCGGCTCATGCACGATTGCTTGTCCGATGGCGAGACGCTGCCGCAATCCGCGCGACAGTTCACCCGCCCGGCTGTCGAGCCGGTCGGACAGGCTCACACGCTCAGCGGCTTTGACAACCGCGGCATCCGCCTTGTCGGCCGCTATGTTGTGCGACCGTGCCGCATAGGTAAGGCAGCGCCGCACTGAAAGATCGTCATAAAGACCGTAGAAGTCCGGCAAGTAACCCAGCCGTTCGTGGATCTGGCGCGGATGATCGCGCGTATCCAAACCGTCGATCGTCACCGTCCCGCTATACGGTACCTCAAGCGCCGCGAGGCAACGCAGCAAAGTCGTCTTGCCGGCACCGTTCGGGCCGACCAACGCGGTGATCGTCTGCGCCGGAATGCGCAGCGACACGCCTTTCAGCGCGCGGGCCGTCGGGTATTCGTAGACGAGGTCGGTGACTTCGATCATGGCCCCTGCACGGCGCGGATCGATCCGCGCCTGAACATCCTAGGATATTGCGCCGCCAATTGGGCCAATTTCGTGAAGGCTTTCAGGCATTGAAGCGACGCTCCCAGTTAAGGGCGGAGCGGATGATCTCGAGAAGGTCCTCATGCTGCGGCACCCAGCCGAGCGCGGTCTTCAGCTTCGATGGATCGGACACCAGGGTCGGCGGATCGCCCGGACGGCGGCCCTGCTCGATCGCCGGCAGCTTCCGCCCGATCACCTCTTCCATGCCCTTCACGACATCGCGCACCGAAAGCCCCCGCCCGTAACCGACATTGTACGTGTCCGGCGCATCGCCGCGGCGTAGCGCATCGAGCGCCAGCAGATGTGCCGCGATCAGATCGGTGATGTGGATGTAGTCGCGCACACAGGTGCCATCCGGCGTCGGATAGTCGGTGCCGAACAGATCGAGATGCTCGCGGCGCCCCAGCGCCACCTGCGACGCCACCTTGATCAGATGCGTGGCCTTCGGCGACGACTGCCCCGTGCGCCCCTGCGGATCGGCGCCCGCGACATTGAAATAGCGCAGCACCGTCGGCCGGAAGTCATACGCCCGCGCCGCATCCTCCAGCATCCACTCCGTCATCAGTTTGGAGCGGGCGTATGGGCTGATCGGATCCTTCGGCTCGGTCTCCGATAACGGCTGCTTCGCCTCGGTGCTGTAGACGGTCGCGGTGGAGGAGAAGATGAAGTTCTTCACGCCCTCTTCGACGCACGCCTCAACCAGCGTCCGCGTCTTCACCGTGTTGTTGAGATAGTAGCGCAGCGGCTCCGCCACCGACTCCGGCACCACGATGGAGCCAGCAAAATTCACCACCGCATCGATCTGATGCTCGCGAATAATGCGATGGAGCAAAGCCTCATCGCCGATATCGCCCTCGATCAACGTCGC
>DATAHD010000479.1:0-2813 GCA_036263395.1 Rhizomicrobium sp.
CTGTTGAAAATAACGCCTCGTGTCACTCCAAAGCCCTCCTTCAAGCAGCTTTGCCTCAAAGCGGCCCCGATTGGGCACCGCCTCTGCATATAATGTGGGGCGTTCGGCTTCTGTTTCAACCCCTTGGAACTTTGGGTTCCCGGGCTGCGTTATCTGAGCACAGCCGCCTGAACGTCAGATGGCGATGCGAGGCGTCTCGCGCAAGAGAGCTGTCAGCGCTTCGCTTTCTTGCGCGCCTTCGCCGGCGACGCCTTAGCGAACGCCGCACTTTTCGCGATCCACGCGTTGAGCGCCTTCTTGTCCTTCAGCATCGCGTCCGGCACGACGACGTAACTTTTGCTCGGCGGCGAGTCCGGTTCGTATTGCAGGGGCTTAGCGCCTTTGACTTTCAGCAGCTCCGCATACTCGGCACCGCCAAGCTTGAGTCCAAGGCCGACATCCGACAGAGAACAGAACATCTTGTCGTCGGCATACACGCCAATGCCGCCGAACATCGGCCGGAAGCGCAGCACGATGTTCGTGGGCGCGGATGCTTCGACAATCTTCTGCAGGTTCGCAGGAACGTGTGCCATCGCTATTCTGTCCAGGCCGCGATCTCGTAGCCGTCGGGATCGGTGAACTGAAAGCGTCGCCCACCGGGGAACGTGAATATCTCTTTTGTGATCGCCGCACCGGCCGCCTTGGCTTTCGCGAACACCGTTTCGATGTCGTCCACCGCGAACACCATCAGGGGGCCGCCGGGCCTCGGCGTACCGTCGGTCGTGAAGCCGCCGCTCACGCAGGGGCCTTCGAAGCTGGTGTAATCGGGACCGTAGTCGGTGAAAGGCCAGCCGAAGATGGCGCTGTAGAACGCCTTGCTGCGTGCCGCGTCCTTCACGACGAATTCGACGTAGTCGGGTAGTCTCATCGCTGCCTCCTGATCGCGTGCCAGCATAGGCGGACCGCGTGTCAGGATATGTCAGCAGTGGTCAGGCGGCGAGCGCCACGGCACCGGCGGGAAATTCGACCGTCACGGTCGTGCCCGAGCCGATTTTGCTGTCGATGCGCATCGTGCCGCCATGCATTTCGGCGAGGCTCTTCACCAGCGCCAGGCCGAGGCCTGTGCCGTCGTGCGAGGCACCAGCGGTGCTGCGCAGCTGTACGAACGGATTGCCGAGGTCGCCAATGCGATCGTCTGGAATACCGATGCCGGTGTCGCGTACGGAGAGGGTCAGCGTTCCGTCGACGATGCGGGCGCGCGTCACCACGCGGCCGCCTTCCGGCGTGAACTTGATCGCGTTGGAGAGAAGGTTGAGCAGGATCTGACGCAGCGCGCGCATATCGGCGTGCACGACCAGACGGCCCGGCGGCAGATCGGCGGCAAGCTCCACGCCTCCCTGGGCCGCATGCTCGCGCATCAACTCGATGCAGTCGCGGATTTTGGCGTCGATGCTGAAGTCGGCCATCTCCAGCTCCATCTTGCCTGCCTCGATCTTCGACATGTCGAGAATGTCGTTGATGAGGTCGAGCAGGTGCTGGCCCGCCTTCTGGATGTGCTGGGCGTAGTCGCGGTAGCGCTCGTCGCCGACCGGACCGAACACTTCGCTGTGCATCAGATCGGCAAAGCCGATGACGGCATTGAGCGGTGTGCGCAGCTCGTGGCTCATGTTGGCGAGGAACATCGACTTGGAGCGGTTTGCCTGCACGGCGGCGTCGCGGGCCACGATGGCTTCCTCGCGCGAGGTCTCGGCGGCGACGATCGCGGCGGCGAGCCGCTTGGCGAGACGCTGCCGCTCCTCCAGCGCTGCGCCCACCAGCACGACAGAGAGGCCGGTGACGGCGACGAACACCTGCACCACGGTCATCTGCTCGCGGATGGAATGCTCGCGCAGCGCGACAGAAACATCGCCGAGCAGCACTGGCGCGACCATGTAGGCCGCGGTGATGGCAAGACCGATGGCGCCGCCGGCAAAGCCGCGCTGGAAGGTGATGAGGATGACAGCCGGGAAGAACAGGAATGCGACCGGCATGTTGCGGCCCCAGTAATTCAGCGCGGCGACGCCGACTACGAGGCCGATCATGAACAGCGACCCGGCGATCCGTTCGCGGTCGAACATCTGGCGTAGAGCCGCCAGACGCACGGTCATGAGCGGCGGCACCAGGATAGCGAGGCCGAGCGCATCGGCGGCGTACCAGTTGAACACCGTCGGAAGATAGGCAGCGTCGGTGATCGCGTGGAAATAGCTGGCGGCGAGGAACGCGGGGATGATCGTCGCGGGGCCGACGGCGAGAGCGTAGAACACGATCAGCGATCGCGGGCGGGCAAACTCCCTGTCGAGCCGCCACAGCCTGAGCGGCACCGCAACGAGCAGAATCTCGATCAGGTTGCCGATGGGAATGAGCGTGATGTTGGGCAGCGGATCGCCGCTCGCATAATTGCCGGCGACATTGGCGAGGTAGGCCGCAACCATCAGCGCGAGCCAGTCCCGGCGCCGCCGCTTCATCAGCGCCGCCACCACGATGGCGTTGGAAATCCAGATCGTGGCGATGCGGTCGAAATGCAGCGTCAGGGTGATACAGCCATAGACCCCGGCAAAAACCACAAGAGCAAGCAGGATCAGCGACGCCGGTGTCACCGGCGCCATGCGCGTACGGCTGGGCGATAAGAACCCGGCCGTCATGTCATATCTGTCCTGCGCGGAACCGCACGGTGCCCACCCGTAACTACTGGCTGCCAGATGTAGTCGCCGTCCGGATAAGGTCGCGTTAATACGCGGAACACGTTTTGCCGCGGTACGGAAATGCCGCGCTGCAGAAGCTTAATGCGTGTTTAC
>DATAHD010000480.1:0-7310 GCA_036263395.1 Rhizomicrobium sp.
GGCAGCGAGACGCGCTTCTTCTTCACCGGAGAGCACGCGGATCGGGCTGCCCCACGCGGCTTCGGCGCGGCGCACGAACTCACGGCCGTTGATCGCATCGCGCGCGGCGGCGGTGGCGACGGCTTCGCGCGCCTCCACCCCGTGCGCATTGACGATCATGCGGAAGCGCTTGAGCGCTTCGAGCGCCATGGTGATGCCGTCGTCGTTGAGACGGCCGGTCGTCACCATATTGCGGCCGATGGCACAGATGGATTTTTCGTTATGGACGACGGCGGGCAGACGCGACGCCGTCTCGTAAATCACCAGACGCACGGAATTGGAGCCGATGTCGACGACCGCCAGCGGCTTGTCGCGGCGCAGCCGGACACGCGGCGTCGAGAGCGAGCCGAGGCTCGCCGTAGCGGTCGATGAAGATGACATGCCTCAGTCGCGCCGCGGCAGAACGGCGACGGTCGAAGCCTGGTCGATCTTCAGCGCCCGGCCACGGCCGGACAGGGACGGATTCGTCATGAAGTAAGTATGCGCGGAAAACGCGTCGGGGCGAACACCCGCGGGGTCGCGCGTGTAAGTTCCGTCCGCATTCATGGTCCAGGTCTGTGCATTGTCCTTAAGAAGGGCAACCATGATCTGATCCTGCACCTGCTGATGCACGGTGGGGTTTTCGACCGGCACCAGCACCTCGACGCGGCGGTCGAGGTTGCGCGGCATCCAGTCGGCCGACGAGATAAAGACCTTCGACTTCGGCGACGGCAGCCCGTGCCCGGCGCCGAAACAGAGAATGCGGCCATGCTCCAGGAAGCGGCCGACGATGGATTTGACGCGGATATTGTCCGAGAGGCCCGGGACGCCGGGGCGCAGGCAGCAGATGCCGCGGACCACCAGATCGATCGAGACGCCGACCTGGCTGGCTTTGTAGAGGCCGTCGATGATGGCGGGATCGACCAGACTGTTGAGCTTGACCCAGATCGCGGCGGGACGGCCGGCCTTTGCATGGCTCATCTCTTCCTGGATCGCGTCGATGATGCGGCCGCGCAGGTTGATCGGCGAGACCGCGATCTTTTCCAGTCCAGCTGGTTCGGCATAGCCGGTGATGAAGTTGAAAATCTGCGCCGCATCGCGGCCGAGCGAGGGATCGGCGCTGAACAGCGAGAGGTCGGTGTAAACCTTCGCGGTCTGCGGATGGTAGTTGCCGGTGCCGAAGTGGCAGTAGGTGCGCAGCTGTCCCTGCTCCCGGCGCACGACCATGCTGATCTTGGCGTGGGTCTTCAGCTCCATGAAGCCGAACACGACCTGCACGCCGGCGCGCTCCAGATCGCGGGCCCATTTGATGTTGGCCGCTTCGTCGAAGCGCGCCTTGAGCTCGATTAACGCCGTCACGGACTTACCGGCGTCGGCGGCTTCGATCAACGCCTTGACGATCGGGGAGTCGTGCGAGGTGCGATAGAGCGTCTGCTTGATGGCGACGACGTTGGGATCGAGCGCGGCCTGGCGCAGGAACTGGACGACGACGTCGAAGCTCTCGAACGGATGATGGACGATGAGGTCTTTCGCACGGATCGCCGCGAAGCAGTCGCCGCCGAAATCGCGGATGCGTTCCGGGAAGCGCGCGTTGTAGGGCGGGAATTGCAGATCGCGGCGTTCGTCGATGATGAGCTGTTTCAGATCCGACAAGCCGAGCATGTGCTCGATCAGCACCGGCTCGAAGTCTTCGAGATCGAGGTGGCCGGTGATGAACTTGCGCAGATCCTCCGGCATCGACCGGCTGCACTTCATGTGGATGACGTTGCCGCGGCGACGGCGCTTCAGCATCGTCTCGAACTGCAGCATCAGGTCTTCGGCTTCTTCTTCCACTTCGACATCGCTGTCGCGCAGGACGCGGAAGAGACCGGAGCCGGCAATGGTGTGGCCGGGGAAGAGGCGGTCGAGGAAGAGACGGATCACCGTCTCCAGCGGAATGAAGCGTGCGAGCTTGTCCGCGTCAGGCAGACGCATGAAACGCTGCAGCTGCGGCGGCACCGGGATCAACGCCATCACCTGCCGCGCGTCGTGCTTGCGCGTGAGCTTGAGCGCGAGCGCGAAGCCGAGGTTCGGGATGAACGGAAACGGATGCGCCGGATCGATGGCGAGCGGCGTCAGAACCGGGAAGACCTGCTGACGGAATTCGATCTCGAGCCAGGAGCGATCGGCGGCAGAAAGTTCGCCGGCGTCGAGGACGGCGATGCCGGCCTTGCGCATCTCGGCATTGAGGCCAGCCCAGATCGCCTGCTGATCGTCCATCAGGGTGCGGGCTTCTTCGTCGATATGGGCGATCTGCTGCAACGGCGTCATGCCGTCGGCGCTGGGCGTGGCCAGACCGGCATCGAGCATGTCGCGCAGGCCCGCGACGCGGACCATGTAGAATTCGTCGAGGTTCGAGGCGGAGATCGACAGAAAGCGGACACGCTCCAGCAGCGGATGGCGCATGTTCTGCGCCTCCTCGAGCACCCGGCGATTGAAGGCCAGCCACGACAGCTCGCGGTTCACGAACCGCTTGGGGCTGCTGTGGATGTCGCGCTCGGCGTGCGCCGCATCGCTGTTGGCGGGCGTCGGAACGGCGGTTGGCAGGGTTTCGGCCTGGGACATGGCCAAAACGGTAGGGTCATTTCGCGAAACTGTCATGACGAAGAAGCCTCATTCGTCAGAAGTTCGCGGATCAGCGCGGTATTTATGGGGCGGTGGCGGGCCAAAGCAGCCGCGTCGGCGCGCGCGACGAAGTCGCGGATCGCCGCCGGCGAGCGCTCGAGGGACTGGACCATCCGCATGATGACAGTATCCGGGACATCCAATTGCCGATCCGTGAAGAGTTTGCGGGCGATCCCAGCCAAAAGGCCGTCATCCGGGGTCCAGAGGGCGAAATCCGGCAGGGCCGCGAGGCGGGAGGCCAGATCCAGGAGCGAAACCGGCCAGGTGATGGGGGCAGTGTGGCCGGTCAGGAGCAGGCGTCGGTTGGACTGATTGAGCAGCGCAAACAAGGCGTTGTCTCGGGCGGGGGACGGAGCGGCACCGTCCACGTTCTCGATGGCGAGGGGACGGTCTGGCGGGAGGGCGGCCAGGGCTTCGGGGCTTAGTGCGGCAGCCTCGACGACCACTGCGTCGGCTGCACCCTGCCAGATCTGAACGAGGTGCGACTTGCCGGAGCCCGACGGGCCGTGGAGGGCAGCGGCCGAGACCCGCCAGTCCGGCCAGCGGTCGATGAAGGCGACGGCCTGCGCATTGCCGGGGGCGACGAGGAAATCCTCACGCCCCAAAGCGGAGCGGACTTCAAATGGCAGGATCAACTGATCGGGCACGCCGCCTCAGGCGATCTTGCTGCCCGGAACAAGGGCGCGCAGCAGCTGGTTGCCATACATCAGCCACGAGACGCCGGTGGCGGCGGCGGTCAGGACGCTGAGCGCTTCGACACTGCTCGGCGCGTTCACCTGCAAGGTGAGGAAGAGCAGCATCAGCGCGATGTAGCTGACCTGGATTATGGTGCTGATCTTGCCAATGGGCAGCGGCTCCACCTGCACTGGCAGGCGGAAGAACAGCGCGATGGCGACCCCGACCACGATGGCGGCGTCGCGCGCGATCACGATGACGGTGAGCCATTGCGGCACCACACCCATCGCGGTGAGCGACAGGAAGCAGAGCAGCATCAGGAGCTTGTCGGCCGCCGGATCGAGCCAAGCACCGAAGCGCGACTCCAGACCGAAACGCTTGGCGAGATAACCATCGAGCGCATCGCTGAGCCCGGCAAAGGCGAACACGAAAAGAGCAGAGCCGAATTGGCTGCTCATCACCAGAAACGCCGTCAGCGGTGCGAGCAGGAGGCGCAACGCCGAAAGCACGTTCGGAATGTTGCGGAGGAAAATCATTGCGGCGACGTCGCCGGTGACGTCGGCATTGGCGCGCCGGTGCGCACGGACCATACACCCGAGTCCTGAGACAGTGTGACCTTCGCCCGGCCCAGCGCATCCTGCACCGCATCGAGACCACCGGCATAGGTGACGCCGATACGCGCCTCGCCCGTGTTCATCGCAACGACGTCAACACTCACGACCGTGGGAACGGTGTTGAAGGCGCCGAGCAACGAGAGCCAGTCGCTGAGCGAGTCGAAGCGCGCGGTGACGGTCTGGCGCAGGCGTTTGCTGAAGTCGACCGCGGCGCGCATCTTCCAGTAATCCTCGAGCGCGTTCTGCACGCTCGCGGTCGCGGCGCCGAGACCGCCAGCAACCGGAATGTCGGTGATGGCCTCGCCGGAGATCGGCGTCGACGACAGATGATGGATGCGCACCTTGCCGCCTTCGAGCAGCAGCAGTGCCACTTCATTCGACTGAGCGCGTTGCGCCAGCGTGAGCACGGATTTCCAGGTCGCCTTCTCGAAATTGAGTTTGCTGAGTGCGACCTGATCCTGTGCGTCGCCGACCGGCATCACGAGCGGCACGGTGCCGTTCAGGAGCTTCGGGTTGTTCCACGCGACGTTCCAAGCGCTCATCCGGTTGTAGCCGGGCGCCATGGGGATGATGAGGATGCGCTTGGCGACGGTGTCGGTGTAGCCGACGCCGGTGTTCTTCAGCAGGCGGCGGACCTGATCCTGGTTGAAGATGTAGGTCACGTCGGCGGTGTAGCGCGTGGTCGACTTGCGCTCGTTTGCGACGGTGTAGCTGCGGATCAGGCGCTGGATGTTGAGATCGTCGAGCTGTGGTTGCTTGGCCCAGTCGGTCTGGCGGGTCAGGCGGCGGAAGACAGTTTGCCAGGCGCGCGGGCGGCCCTGCGAGATCGCGAGGTTCAGCGCCTCGGACGCTGACACAGCGGAAGCGTCAACATGGATGTTGCGAACGGTATAGGGATCGTCCGCAGCGGCCGGTACGGCAGCCGAAAGCGCAAAAACGCACGCAAGAGCGAAGAGACGGACAAGCCGGGACATACGAGACCACCTGGGAACGGAGGCGGACTATAGGGGGGCCGGGGCGGGCGTGGAAGGCTACCCAAGTCTTTGACTGTGCGCCGCGATCACGCGGTGAAGAGACCCGACATCGGAGCCACAGTGCCGCTGTCCGGGAAGACGGTCCCCTCTATCGCGGTGCGCGGCAGCCGCAGGTGATCGGCCAGCGCTCCCTTGAACAGGGCGCGGACGTCGGTGCGCGGCGGGAGGTCGCGCGCCTGGTAGAGCGAGCCGACCTTCAGGCCGTCCCATTGGGCGTGCACCTTGCCGCCGGCGACGGTGCCGCCCATCAGGAACGCAACGGTCCCCGTCCCGTGGTCGGTGCCGCCGGCGCCGTTCGGCGCGACGGTGCGGCCGAACTCCGTCGCCATGACGACAGCGGTATCTTTCCATGCCGGGCCGAGCGAATGCTTCAGGGCGGCCAGCGCCGCGTCGAGGGCGGCGAGGCGGCGGGCGAGGATGCCATCGGCGGCGCCCTCCCCCACATGCGTATCCCAGCCGGAGAAATCGAGAACCGCGACGCGCGGACCGTCGGGCGAGGCGAGCAGCTTGCCCGCCCCGGCCCCGAGCAGCGCGAGACTGGCTTTGGCGTTGGCGTATTGCGGCTTGGGCTTTCCATCGCCATTCATATTGGGATCGGCGAGTGGGTCGGCATCCATGCCGGATTGCGTTTGCATGGGCGCGGCAGGCGGTGCGCTGCTGCTCATCGTGCCCTGCATCGCGGCTTCGGTTTTCAGCGCCTCGCCGAGCGCGTTGCCCAATTGCGGATCGTGGGCATAGAGCGCCCGCACGCGGGAGAGGAAGTCTTCGTCCACCGACGGCATCGTCGCCGGCATCCAGCTGGTGGTGCGTGCTTTGCCGAGGAGGATCAGCGGCGTCGTGTCGGCGACCGCCAGCGCACGCGTGCCATCATCGAGACCGGCTGCCGGGAGCGCACGGTTAAGCCAGCCGTCATTGTGGCCATGCGGCGACGTTCCGCCAGTCTCCAGCACCGCCTGCGCATCGAAGTGCGAACGGTCGCGATAGGGCGATGCGATGCAGTGAAAGACTGCGAGTTCTTTCGCGCTCCACATCGTGTGCATCGTTGCGAGTGTCGGATGCAGCGCGAAGGTGGCATCGAGCGGATGTGCATCGCCGCGCGCGATCGCGAGCTTGCCGCGGACCGAGGCGTAATCCGGATCGCCGACCGGCGGCACGGCCGTCAGTCCGTCGAGCGCGCCGCGCAGGATGACGACGACGAGACGCTTGTCGGTGGCAGGCGAGGCGAAGGAGACGCGGACACCGGCAACGCTGAGCGCGGTGGCGGCGAGCGAAGCCTGAAGGATGCGGCGGCGATCGAACATGAGCCTATCTCCGCTGGAATTCGGGGCTGGCAAAGACGAGCGCGAGCCCCTGTGCCGGGCTGGCGGCCCGGGTGATCGCGAGATGCGTGTCGTTGGACAGCATTGGACCGAGCGTACTTTGCGCGACGCGCATGGGATCGCTGCCGGTCGCCGAGCGATTTCCGATCCGCGCGGCAAACTCCACGCGCGTCAGGATCGCATCGGCGCCGGACCAGGCGTTAGATGAATCCGGCCAGCCGTTGGGGCCGAGCGGCGCGAGCGGCACCTGCCCCATGCTCTGGCAAGCGCCGATGAGATCATGAAGCGTGCTGTCGCTGCGCGCTCTGTCGACATTAGTGTTCGAGCCCGGCCAGTTCATCGCGCGCCCGATTGCCGTGAGGTATTCGACCGGCGGGCGAATGCGCGTGTTCGATGGCGCCCAGCCGATGGGATCGTCAATGGCAGCCATGGTCATGGCTTTCAGATCGCCGCCAGTAGCGCGGAAGATTTGTGCGAGACGATCGACACTCGCCTGCGGCGGGTTCTCCGCGATGATGTGCTGCGCGAATTTGCGCGCGATGTGGACCGCCGTTTTCGGATGATTGGCAAGATCGCGGATCGCCTGCACGCCGCCCTCTTCGCTCGGCGGATAGGTTCTGCCGAGCACCGTCACGTCGCCGGGTTCATGCCGCTGCGGGTAGTAGCGAAAGCCGTTTGCGCCCGGGCTGTCCATCTCGCGATCGACGCTCCAGCCGGTAAGCAGTTTGGCAAGTGCGATGACATCGGCCTGCGAATAGCCGCCGTCGACACCGAGCGTGTGCAACTCCATCAACTCGCGGCCGTAATTCTCGTTCAGGCCTCTGCCGTGCGCGGCGCCGGCCTGCGAGTTCGGACCGACCGAGGCGTAGTTGTCGAGGTAATACTGCATCGCCGGGTGGCGCGCGCTGGCAAGCAGCATGTTCTCGAACCGGCCAAGCACATGCGGGCGAATCGCTTCGCGCTCATAGGCGCCTACAAAACCGTAG
>DATAHD010000481.1:0-4818 GCA_036263395.1 Rhizomicrobium sp.
TCGATCATCGAAGTGACGCAGCATGACGGCTCGGTGCTGAAGCTGCACAAGCTGCATGCCAATTACGATCCGACGAACCGCGCCGCGGCGCTGGGTTACCTGCAGGAGCGTGAGGCGGCGGGTGAAGTGGTGACGGGTCTGCTCTATGTCGATCCGGCGGCGGAAGACCTGCATGCCAATCTCAACACGACAGCGGCGCCGCTGAACCGGTTGGGCGAGGCCACGCTGTGCCCGGGTTCGAAGGCACTGGTGGACTTCAACGCCGACTATCGCTGAGGGGACAGTGCACCGGCCTCTTTGAGGCAGGTCAAGAAACGGCCCGGATGGTGGGGTATCCGGGCGGTGCAACAGCGGCTTTGCGAAGGGCCGCGACTGGACGAGACTGATACCGTGACCCTGCCGATCGACATCGACGCCATCAACCGCGCCACGCTGGTGCGCGAGCCGTTTCCCTATTTCATGGTGCCGGGCTTCGTGAAGAGCGACGCCATCGCCGGCATCGAGCGGGATTTCCCGAAGATCGACCATGCGGGCAGCTTTCCGCTGCCGACGCTCACCTATGGGCCAGGGTTCGATGCGTTCATGCGCGCGCTGGAAGGGCCAGCGTTTCGCGAGGCCGTGGCAGCGAAGCTGGGCGTCGATCTCGCCGGCAAGCCGACGATGACGACGGTGCGCGGGATTTCCTCGGCGCGTGACGGGCAGATCCACACCGACAGCCGCACCAAGGTGGTGACGGTGCTGATCTATATGAACGGCAAGTGGGAGAACCCGGGCGGCCGTTTGCGCCTGCTGCGCTCGTCCACCGACCTGAACGCCGTGATCGCAGAAGTGCCGCCGGATGAGGGCACCCTGCTGGTGTTTCGCAACGACGAGAACGCGTGGCATGGCTTCGAGGCGTTCGAGGGGCCGCGCAAGGTGATCCAACTGAACTGGGTGCGCGACGACGGCGTGGTGTGGCGCGAACAGAAGCGCCACATGGTGAGCGCGTTCTTCAAACGGATGTTCGGGAAGGCGGCTTAAGCCTCCCCCTCCACTTGTGGAGGGGGCAAATCGTTCGCGACAGCGAGCGATTTGGGGGACGATTTCTCCGGGAGAGCGCTGTGTCAGCAACAATAGAGTTTACGGCGGCGCGATCCTCCCCGCGTCGCATCGCGGATGCGATGCGACGCGCCCCTCCACCAAGTGGAGGGGGAACTAACGCGGCGGATATTCGTGCACGCGTCCCTCAGGGTCGGTGATGCGCCAGCGGTTTTCGGCGATCTTTTCGACATTGTGCGATTCCAGTGCCACCTTGGCGTAGCCGCCGGGGATGTCGAGGACGTAGGTCGGAGTGGCGAGACCGGAGAGGCGGCGGCGCAGAGCGCGTATCAAGGCGAGGCCGTCATCGATGCTGACGCGGAAATGCGATGTGCCCGGCGCAAGGTCGGGGTGGTGTAGATAGTACGGCTTGATGCGGTTTTCGACGAAGGTGCGCATCAACGCGTCGAGCGTATCGGCGTCGGCGTTCACACCGTTGAGCAGCACGGTCTGGCTGACCAACGTGATATCGGCCTCGGCGAGGCGGGCGATGGCGCGGCGGGCGGCGGGGGAGAATTCGCGCGGATGGTTGGCGTGCAGCGCGAGCCATGGCGTGGCGCCGGGCGCGAGCAGTGCAGCGACCATGTCGTCGTCGATCCGCTCCGGCTCGACCACCGGGACGCGGGTGTGCCAGCGCACGATCTTCACGTGGTCGATGGCGCCGAGACGTTCGGAGATTTCCGCAACACGGCGCGGTGCAAGCACGAGCGGGTCGCCACCGGTGAGGATCACCTCCCAGATTTCCGGATGCGACGCGATGTAGGCGAGCGCGGTATCGAACGCCGCGGGTGAGAGTGCATTCTCGCCGCCGGGGCCGACCGTCTCGCGCCGGAAGCAGAAGCGGCAATAGACCGGGCAGACGTTCACGGCCTTGAACAGCACGCGGTCGCGATGGCGGTGCACGATGCCAGGTACCGGCGAATGTGTGTTGTCGCCGATGGGATCGGCGCGTTCCTCGGCCAAGGTGCGCAGTTCGGCTTCGCTGGGCACGAACTGGCGCGCGATGGGATCGGCGGCATTGTCGCGATCGATGAGGCTCGCGAGCGCTGGCGACACAGCGACGGCATAGCGCGCCGCCACCGCATCGAGTGATGCAATCCGCTCCGGCGCGATCAGGCGCGCGTCGGCAAGGTCACGGGGCGTGCGCAGGGGCTTTGTCATGGCGCGTCTGTAGCCGGAAACGGTGTCCAGATCACGTCATCGATGCGGCGGGCGCCGGTAGCCAGCAGGACGAGGCGGTCGAAGCCAAGGGCTACGCCGCTGGTCGGCGGCATGTGCGGCAGGGCGGCGAGCAGGTCCTCGTCAAGCGGGTAGCGTTCACCATAGATGCGCTGTTTCTCGGCCATTTCGGCTTCGAAGCGGGTGCGTTGTTCGATGGGATCGGTGAGTTCGCCGAAGCCGTTGGCGAGTTCGACGCCGCACGCATAGAGCTCGAAGCGCTCGCTGACGCGCGGGTCGTGCGGTGTGGCGCGCGCGAGCGCGGCTTCGCAGCGCGGGTATTCGGTGAGCAGGGTTGGTTTGCCGATACCGAGATTGGGCTCGACGCGCGCCACCAGAACTTTGGAAAACGTGTCGGCCCAGGTGTCGTCGTCGTTCACCGCGAAACCGGCGCGGCGGGCCTTTGTGGCGAGAATCGCGGCATCGCCTTCCCCCTTGGCGTTCAAGGTCGCGAGCAGATCGATGCCGGCGAAGTGCGTGAACGCATCCGCGACGGTGAGGCGCTGTGCTTCGGCGCGCGGATCGCAATGGCGATCGCGGAATACGAACATCGTCGTGCCGGTGGTATCGGCGGCGAGGCGGACGAGATCGAGGCAATCGTTCTGCACGCTCTCATACGTCTCATTGGCGCGGTACCATTCGAGCATGGTGAATTCGGGCGCGTGCAGATCGCCACGCTCGCGATTGCGAAAGACGCGGGCGAAATCGAAGATGCGCGCCTCGCCTGCCGCGAGCAGCTTCTTGGCGGCAAACTCCGGCGAGGTGTGGAGATAGAGCGTCGCGGCGGTGTCGCCGGCGGTCGTCAGCGCTTCGGTTTTGAAGGCGTGCAGATGCGCCTCGTTGCCGGGCGAGACCGCGAGTTGGCCGCATTCCACCTCGGTGAAGTCACGCGCAGCAAAATGGGCGCGAAACGCCGCCGTGATCCGGTTTCGCTGGATCAGCAGCGGGCGGCGGTCTTCGTGCCGGTCTTTCGCCCACCAGGGCGATGGCGCTGTCATGTCTCTTGCGCGGGTCGGATTGCGGCGTCTTACTAGCCGAAGGGCTGGGGAGAATCGAGATGAGCACGTTCGTTCTAGTGCACGGCGCGTTTCACGGCGGATGGTGCTGGCACAAGATCGTGGCGCGGCTGGAGGCGGAGGGGCACACGGTGTTTGCGCCCGACATGCCGGGCCACGGCATCGACAAGACGCCGATCGCCGATGTGACGCTGGACGATATCGTGGCGAAGATTTCGTCGGTTCTGGATCAGGCCAGCGAGCCGGTGGTGCTGGTCGGCCATTCCTATGGCGGCACGATGATCACGCAGGCATCCGAGGCCCGGCCGGAGAAGATCAAGAAGCTGGTCTATCTGACGGCGTTCATGGTGCCGAATGGCGAACTGACCATCGATGTGGCGCAGGCCGACACTGAGAACGCCATGGCCGGCAACGTCGAATTCGCCGCCGACGGCAAGACGATCACCGCCCTACCCAAGGGGGCGCGGGAGGTGTTTTACGGCCAATGCTCCGACGATGACGTTGCGCTGGCCAAGCTGGTTCTGGGGCCGGAGGCGACGGCCGGGTTCCAGACCCCGATCCGCACCACGGCGGAGCGCCATGGCAGCATTCCGCGGGTGTATATCGAATGCCTGCGCGACCGGGCCATTTCCATCGGGCGGCAGCGGTTTTTCCACCAGCAGAACCCCTGCGAAAAGGTGTTTACCCTCGATACCGACCACTCGCCGTTCTTCTCAATGCCGGACCAGCTGACCGACATTCTGGTGGATTTGTAGGCGGTCTTGGCCGGACGGCCCTCCCCTGCTATAGCCCGCGCCTTCGCCCCAAGGGGGCTTCGGCGCGGCTGGCCGCGCATCTGACTAAATGAGGTCTTCGTGGTTTCCGTGATCGCCAGCAGCGTGCGCAAAGGCAACGTCCTCGAGAAGGAGGGCAAGCTCTATGTCGTTATCACGGCCGAGAATATCCATCCGGGCAAAGGCACGCCGGTCACCCATCTGGAAATGCGCCGCATTCCGGACGGCCTGAAGACCGTGGAGCGCCTGCGCACCACCGACAGCGTGGAGAAGGCGTTCGTCGAGCAGCAGACCTTCAGCTACCTCTATCAGGACGGCGAGCACTTCGTGTTCATGCAGCCGGAGACGTTCGACCAGGTTCATGTCGGCAAGGACGTCGTTGGCGATATGGAGCCCTATCTGATCGAGAACATGAACGTGCAGTTGCAGCTGTTCGAAGGCACGCCGATCTCGATGGAAATTCCGCAGCGCGCGACGTTTGAAGTGGTCGACACCGAACCGGTAGTGAAGGGTCAGACGGCGTCGGGCTCGTTCAAGCCGGCGATGCTGTCCAACGGCGTGAAGACGATGGTGCCGACACACATCGTGGTTGGCACGCGCATCGTCGTAATGACCGAAGACGGTTCGTACGTCGAACGCGCCAAGGACTGATTTTCGTTTCGTGAAGACAAGCGATCCGTTCAAGGCGCTGACGCTCGCGGTAGCGCCGGACGATAACGCGCTGTTGATCGGCG
>DATAHD010000482.1:0-3172 GCA_036263395.1 Rhizomicrobium sp.
ATGTTCTTGCGGAAGAAATCGAAGTTGTAGGTCACGTAGCCACCGAGCGGTTGATAGAACAGCTCCTTGCCGTCGGCGCGCAGCAGCAGGTCGTACATGTATTCGACCGCAGGCACGCCGGCTTCCTTCGCCATCGCGGCGACGCTGTGCTCGCGGTTCGGTTCGTAGTCCGGCTTGTCGCCAAGCGGGAAGACGCGCCAGAGCAGTTCTTCGAGGCTTTGGCCCATAATGCCGGAGCGCGCGGCGGTTTCTTCGCCGAGCAGCGCGGCACGGATTTCCGGGCGCTTCATCGCGGCGACTTTGCCTTCGAGCGGTAGGTCCGCCAGTTCTTTGCGCCAGGTCGGATGCGCAATGAAGATGTGGAAGTTCGACTGCAAGCCCTGAAGGATGCCGGTCGGACGGCCCGCGATCTGCGGACGGATTTCCATGCCGTCGCGGCGCGCTTCCTCCGCGATGTTGTACATCTTGTTGCCTTCATAGGCGCCGGCCGAGGTGGCGACGAGCGTCACCGGCAGGCCGGTGGTCTTCGCAAACTCCTTCACCCACGCCCACTCATTGTCTTCGCCGAGATGATCGGAGACGACTTCGTAGACGCCGTGGCTGAGACCTTTCATCGCCATGCCCATCGCCAGCATTTCGTCGGAGCCTGCGAAGGTCCCTGGGACGTGCACGCCCTTCTTGTCGCGATGCAGAAGCGTGCGCGAGGTGGTGAAGCCGAGCGCGCCGGCCTCCACGCCTTCACGGACGAGTTCGGCCATCTGCGCGATTTCTTCGGCGTTGGGTTCGTAGTCGGTGTTGCAACGCTCGCCGAGGACGTAGGCGCGGACGGCGCCATGCGGGACCTGTGCGGCAACGTCGATGGCGCGCGGCTTGCTCTCCAGCGCGTCGAGATATTCGGGGAATCGTTCCCACTGCCAGTCGATGCCTTCGGCGAGCGCGGCGCCCGGAATGTCTTCGACGCCTTCCATCAGCTCGATAAGGAACTGACGCGCGTCGGGACGCACGGGCGCGAAGCCGACGCCGCAATTCCCCATGACGGCGGTGGTCACGCCGTGCCAGCTCGACGGGGCGAGCAGCGGGTCCCATGTCGCCTGACCATCGTAGTGTGTGTGGATGTCGACCCAGCCCGGCGTGACGAGCTTGCCGGTGGCGTCGATCTCGCGCTTGGCGGCGCCTTCGACTTTGCCGACGGCGGTGATCTTGTTGCCGGTGATGGCGATGTCGCCGACGAAACGCGGCGCGCCGGTTCCGTCGACGACGGTGCCGTTGCGGATGATGAGGTCGTACATGGTCTTCTGCCTTTTCCTGTATTCCTGTTGGCGGAATTAGGCGGCAGGTTGTGAGGGAACGCTAGCGATTTGTGAAAGCGGACGCAGCGGCAGAGCGGGTTTTCCCCTTCACTTGGTGGAGGGGCGCGATGCGCAGCAGCGCGGGGAGGATCGTGGTGAGGAGTTTCGGCGGAGGGGTCCTCCCCCGATCAATCGCTGATGCGATTGCTCGCCCCCTCCACCAAGTGGAGGGGAAACCGTTATCCCGGAATGCGGACTGGCAGATTTGTGTAGCTGAGGATGAAGTTGGACATGCCGCGTTCGGGTTCGCCGACGACTTCGATTTTGTCGAAGCGTTTGGCGATTTCTTCCCACAGCACTTTGAGCTGCAGCTCGGCGGAGCGGTTGCCCATGCAGCGGTGGATGCCGAAGCCGAAGGCGACGTGGTGGCGTGGGCGGTCGCGGTCGATACGGAAGGTATCCGGATCGGGGATCACGTCCTTGTCGCGGTTGCCGGAGACGTACCACATCACGACGCGGTCGCCCTTCTTGATCTGCTTGCCGCCGATCTCGATGTCTTCGAGCGCGGTACGGCGCATGTGGGCGACCGGCGACTGGTAACGCACGATCTCCGACACGGCATTCATCGTCAGCTCGGGATGAGCTTTGAGCTTGGCCCACTCCTTCGGATTGTCATGCATGAAGAGGACGCCGCCGCTCATCGAATTGCGCGTAGTGTCGTTGCCGCCGACGATCAGGAGCGCCACGTTCCCGAGATACTCCATCGGGTCGTTGATCATGTCTTTGGTTTCGGGGTTGTGCGCCATCATGGAGATGAAATCCATTTTCGGCGGCGCGGCGGCGCGCTCGTGCCACATCTTGGTGAAGTAGGTCAGGCACTCGCGCATGATGCGTTCGCGATCCTCGGCCGGGAACACGGTGTTGCCGGTCGTGTCGGACGCAGTGATGACGTCGGACCACATCGGCAGCAGGTGACGCTCCTCGAACGGGAAGTCGAACAGGGTCGCGAGGAATTGGGTGGTGAGTTCGATGGAGACTTTCTCCACCCAGTTGAACGTCTCGTTGCGCGGCAGCGAGTCGAGGACCGCACCCGTGCGCTTGCGGATCAACGCTTCGAGATCGGCGAGGCGGCCGGGGCCGACGGCCGGTGAGACCGACTTGCGCTGTACGTCGTGGACCGGCGGGTCCATCGCGATGAAGTTCTTGATCGCGAAGCCCGGCGGCTGATCGCCGACGGTGATGTCGCGGTCGGAGGAGAAGACCTTGTGGTTCGCCTCGATCGCGACGATGTCGTTGAATTTGGTGATCGACCAGAAGCCGCCGGTCGGGCCGGTGGGCGACCAGTGCACCGGGTCTTCTTCGCGCAGGCGCTTGAGATAATCGTGCAGAAGGCCGCGCTGGTAGAGCGTGCCTTCGCTGGGATCGAGCGTTTCGAGCGGCTTCGTCCAGGCCTCACTTGTGCGGGACGGATGGTCGATCTGAGCTGCAGCGGACATTGGACACTCCCCGGGTATTTATTTCCGCAACGATAGCAGTGATGCCCCGGCTGACAATCCCGTGCGCGCGGTGAGTCGGTTTCTTCGCAGGTGCACACAACGATTTTCGGGCAGCTACGCTGGGATTGTTTGACAACGAGGCCTACCGGCACCGTAATCGCCACAAACAATATTCCGGGAGCGCGCTATGGCTGACACCTCTTCTTATGACGTCGTGATCATTGGGGCCGGGTTTTCCGGGCTCTACATGCTGCACAAGGTGCGCGCACAGGGGCTGACGGCGCGGGTCTATGAGGCGGGCGCCGGTGTCGGCGGGACGTGGTACTGGAACCGCTATCCGGGCGCGCGGGTGGATATCGAGAGCCAAGAATACTCCTATTCTTTCGA
>DATAHD010000483.1:0-11436 GCA_036263395.1 Rhizomicrobium sp.
AGCGCCTCGGCCTCGTTCGCCGGACGGCGCGCCATGAACTTCATCAGCGGCGCCAGGTCCGGCGCCGGCGCCCTCGGCTTGTCCGATGGCGCCTTGTCCTTGCGGGCCGCGGCATCGCGCTCCGACTGCTCAATCTGGGCCACAACCAGAGATGCCGGCGACCGGCCTGAGGCGAGCGCGGCACCGACGAACGACCCTGCGGAAGTTCCCACGATCTTGTCGGCACGGGCGATCTCGACACCCTGCTCCGCCAGCCCTGCGGCCAGTCCGATCTCCCAGGCGATACCAACCGGACCACCACCGCCCAACACCAGTGCGCGCTTTGCCATTGACCTGCATCCTCCCGGGTGTGTTTTGGCCAGCAAACGCGATTGCCGCACGAAACGAAAGGGGCAGTGACCGGGGCGTCTGTCCTCGTTAACCCAATCGAGGCTAAGCTCCTGTCCGGGATGTCTAAAACGAACGATTCGGGGAAGGACGCGGCCTGGTTCCGCACGGAAACGCGTGGGGGCACGTTCCGGCTTATCGCAGGCGGCGAGTGGGTCACGCATCGAAGCGCGACACTCGACCCCCAGCTGCGCAAACTCGACGTCGGCGGTGCGCGTAAAGCCGATATCGACGGCAGCGAGATCGAAAAGCTCGACAGTGCGGGGGCCTGGCTCCTGCTGCGCGCCAAGCGCCAGTTTGAGGAAGAAGGCGCGACGGTCGGCGAGTTCACGCTGCCGGAGATCTATCACCCCCTGCTGCACACGATGGACCGCGACCACTCGGCGCCGCCGGTCACCATCCATTCGCGCCATACGTTCGAAGCATTCCTCGGCCGCATCGGCGCCGGTGTCATTCATGCCCTGAAGCAAGGGCGCGACATGCTCGGCTATCTCGGCAACATCACGGTCGAGACGATCTATGTCATCGGCCCGCAAAAACAGCTGCGCTGGACCGCATTCGTCCATCAGATCGAAGAGACCGGCATCAACGCGCTGCCGATCGTCGGCCTACTCTCCTTCCTGATCGGCATCGTGCTCGCCTATCAGGGCGCCGATCAGCTTCGCCGCTTCGGGGCGGAGATTTTCACCATCAACCTCCTCGGCGTCGGCATGCTGCGCGAAATCGGCGGGTTGATGACGGCGATCATCATGGCCGGCCGCTCCGGCTCCTCGTTCACCGCGCAGATCGGCACGATGAAGGTGAACGAAGAAATCGACGCCATGGAGACGATGGGCCTCAACACGGTGAACGTGCTGGTGCTGCCGCGCATCCTGGGCCTGATGGTCACGTTGCCGATGTTGACGTTCTATGCCGGCCTGATGGGCATGATCGGCGGCGCGGTCATGTGCTACTTCGACCTTGGCATCTCGTTCCCCGCGTTCATGCGACAGCTGCATCTGGCGATCAACGTCAACACGGTGCTGGTCGGCATCATCAAGGCGCCGGTGTTCGCCTTCGTCATCGGTCTGGTGGGCTGCTACGAAGGCCTGCAGGTCGAGCGCAATGCGGCCAGCGTCGGCAAGCTGACGACACGTTCGGTGGTGGAGTCTATCTTCCTCATCATCGTGCTGGACGCCGGCTTCTCCATCCTGTTCTCCATCCTCGGGATATGACGATGGCAGAACCGGCAAAAAAAGAAGACATCATCATCAAGGTTCGCGGCCTGACCAATCAGTTCGGCGACCACATCGTGCATGACCATGTCGATCTCGATGTGCGGCGCGGCGAGGTCATTGCGATCGTCGGCGGCTCCGGCACCGGCAAGTCCGTGCTGCTGCGCTCCATCATCGGGCTGATCGAGCCGAAGGAAGGCGAGATCGAAATCTTCGGCAAAGATCCCCGCACCCTGAGCGGTCACGCGCTGGAGCAGCTGCAGATCCGCTGGGGCATGCTGTTCCAGGAGGGGGCGCTGTTCAGCTCGCAGACCGTGGCCGAGAATATCCAAGTGCCGCTGCGCGAATACACGAAGATGTCGCAAGCGCTGATGAATGAGATCGCCTCGGTAAAACTGTCGATGGTCGGCCTCCAGGAAAGCGCCGCGCCGAAATATCCTTCCGAGATTTCCGGCGGCATGAAGAAGCGTGCGGGACTGGCGCGGGCGCTCGCGCTCGATCCGGAACTGCTGTTCCTCGATGAGCCGACCGCCGGCCTTGATCCGATCTCGGCGGCACAGTTCGATCAGCTGGTTCGCGATCTGCAGAAGAGCTTGAACCTGACGGTTGTGATGGTGACGCACGATATCGACACGCTGCGCGCGACCACCGACCGGATCGCCGTGCTGGTGAACAAGAAGATCAAGATCGGTACGATCGAGAGTTTGCGCAAAGATCCCGATCCGTGGATCAAGGAATATTTCGACGGGCCGCGCGGTCGCGCCGCGCTCGACTCGAAGTGAGGGGCAGATGGAAACAAAAGCCAATTATGTAGCCGTAGGTGCCTTCGTCCTCGCCTGTATTCTGGGTGCGGTCGTCGCGCTGCTGTGGGTCGCGGGGTTCCAGTACAACACCGAGTACGCGACCTATCGCACGGCGTTCACCGGCGCGGTGACGGGTCTCGGGAACGGCACTATCGTCCGCTACAACGGCATCGATGTCGGCCGCGTGACGGTGCTGCAGTTCGACCCCAACGATCCCAAGCGCGTGATCGTCCAGATGGATGTGAAACCCGACCTGCGCATCCCGGCGGACTCGATCGCGTCGATCGCCAGCGAAGGCATCACCGGCGGTTCCTATGTCGAGATCGACGGCGGTTCGGCGACCGCGCCAAAGCTGGGCGACAACGGCGACCGCATTCCCTTCATCCATTCGCGGCAATCGACGTTGCAGCAGCTCGAGCAGAGCGCGCCAAAGCTGATCGAGAAGCTGAACCACGTCGCGGAAGACCTGGAAGCGGTGCTGAACCCCAAGAACCGGGAAGCGCTCGGGCACATCCTGACCAATCTCGACGTCACCACATCCGCGATCGCCAAGCGCGCGCCGGAGATCGACCGCACGCTCGCCAATGTCGCGCTCGCGACCGAGACCGCGAACACCGATCTGCAAGACCTGCACACCCTACTGGGCAGTGCGAACACGACGGTGCTGGGGGTCAACAAGCTGACCACCGATGCCGACAACTTCGTCAACGGCGAAGGCCTGGCGCAGATCTCGCAGCTGGTGGGTGAGACCCGCCGTCTGGTGAACAGCCTGACCCGGCTCTCCAACGAAATCGACCGCGAGCCGACAAAGCTACTCTTCGGCGACAGACACAAGGGATACACCCCGAAATGAGCGACGCGACCTTCTCTCCTTCCCGCCGCATTCTGCTGCTCGGCGCCGGCGCGCTGACGCTCTCGGCCTGTAGCGGCGTCATCGGGCCGGCCGGCGACAACCAGATTTATGTGCTGCGCCCGACGTTCCAGAAACTCTCGGGCCCGGTGGTGAACTGGGGCATGTCGATCGACCGCCCCGATGCCGACCAGAGCCTCGACACCAACCGTATCTCGATCTCGCGCTCGCCGACGACGATGGACTACTACGCCAATGCGGTGTGGACGGACCGGATAACAGATCTGGTGCGCGACAACACCGTGCGGGCGTTCGAGGAGAGCGGCCGCCAGTCGTCCATCGCCGCCGCATCGGTCGGTGCACGCGCGGAATACAGCCTGGAAATGCAGGTCCGCCATTTCGAGGCGCGCTACGATACGCCTGATGGTGCACCGACCGCTGTGGTGGAGCTGCACGTCAAGCTTGTGCGAAAGCTGAAGCAGAACATCATGGGCGATTTCGTCGTGCACAAAGAGGCGCAGGCGTCGGCGAACAGCATCGACGCCGCCGTCATGGCGTTCGATCAGGCGTTCAGCGCGGCGCTGGTCGAACTGGTGGAGTGGACTCTTCGCACCGGCGTGCCCATTCCCGCCTGAAACCGGATGGAACTCTCTTGCCGCTCTCGCGTTTTTTGAGGGCGCTATTTGGGAGTGATCATCATGTTGCGCTGGGCATTTGTTTTTCTCGTGATCGGTCTGATCGCCGGCATCCTTGGTTTCACGGGCGTCGCCGGCGCCTCGTTCGCCATCGCGAAATTGCTGTTCTTCGTCTTCGTCGCGATCTTCCTGGTTCTGCTCGTGGCCGGCCTCACGGTCGCACGACGCGTCAGCGGACCGTAACCACGGTCGATCGCGACCCCTCGAACGCGCCGCCGGAAGCCCCTCCCGGCGGCGTTTTCGCGCGTGGAACCCGAAGGTTCCCTTCGCGTTTACAGTGAAGAAACGGTCAAGCGGGCATGGTCATGGCATTACCTTATCGTCTGAGGCTGGAGCGCCTCGACGATGCGTGGGTGCCGTCTCACACAGACGTTCGTTGGGCGCTCACCGCGCTCGATCCGGCGAATTCCAATCTGATCTGCGGAAGCTTCACGGCCGCCGACGGCGCGACGGTACCGTATCGCCTGTGGACCGCGGACGAACCGCGCGCGCTGCTTCTGCTGCTACACGGCGCGACGGATTACTCCGGCGCTTACGATGAGATCGGGCCGCTGCTCGCATCGCGAGGCTTCACCTGCCTCGCCATCGATCAACGCGGCTTCGGCGCGACCGCGTCGCGCGGGCGCTGGCCCGGCAAGCACAAGATGATGAACGACGTCGCCGACGCCGCTGCGTTCCTGCGCAAGCGGTTCGATGCGTCGCTGCCACTCTTCATCGTCGGCGAGAGCATGGGCGCGGCCATTGCGGTGCGCGCAGCGCCCTATATCCCGAACGTCAGCGGATTAGTCCTGTCTGCACCGGGTGCGGTGGCCGGCGGCACGCGGCGCATGGCGATGAGCTTCCTCCTACGCGCGATGAACAAGCTGGTGCCGGATCACGGCCTGGTACTGGAGCGAATCACAGGCTGGGAGTTGAATGCCTCCTCCGCCATTCGCCTGATGAGTGATCCGATGGTGCTGCGCGGGATGCGAGCAGAGATGTTATTCGGGCTGCTGCGCCTTTCCGCGTCGGCGATCGACAGGGCACGCAAAGTGAAGGTGCCGGTGCTCACGATGGTCGGCACGAAAGACGACGTGCTGCGCACCGCCTGCATCCGCCAGCTTCACAAGGGCTTGCGCGGGCCGAAGACCTGGGCGGTGTTCGAGGATGGCCCGCACCTGCTGCTGCATTGGGAAGAGCGCGCGCGAGTCGTCGAGCGGGTCGTCAGCTGGATCGATGCCCGGCTGCTAGCTGACAAAGTCTAAGTCTAATAAACTAGCGAAACGCCGATCACCGTGCCGAGGATCATCATGATCGCGGAGCACGGGTAGTAGCCCCAGTTGCGGTTGTAATCCCACCGCGGCAGAGCCGCGACGGCAAGGGCACCGAGATAGGCGATCAGAAACAGCGTCATCGAAGGGCTCCTGCTCTATCAACGACGCCGCCCAGCAGTGGTTCCTATCTCCCCTTCGCAATCGCCGGGAACCGGTGGCATTCTCCGCGCCGTTCATCCTGGAAGGGGAAGCATGAGCCGTTCGCCCGAGACCTTGCGCGCGCTTTTCGTCGGGCGCAGCACCTACGACCTGTGCTTCGTCCTGCCCCGCTATCCTGAAGAGGACACCAAGAGCGAGGTGGAGGCCTACTATCAGGCCGCCGGCGGCCCTGCGTTGAACGCGGCAATCGTGTTCGCGGCGCTGGACGGCAAGGCCAACCTGTTCACCGCAGCGGGAACCGGCGAGATGGCCACGTCGATGCGGCGCGAACTCGCCGACTATGGCGTGGCGTTGCACGATCACGCCGAGAAGCACACCAACGTGCTGCCGATCTCCAGCATCCTGATCAACCGCGTGACCGGCACGCGCACGATTGCAACCCATGCGCCGGAGCGCGAAGTGGCCGCGGTGAGCGAAGCCGCGCTCGACGCCTTGCCGCGGCCCGGCCTCGTGATGAGCGATGGGCATGTGCCGGAGCTGGCCGAGCCGGTGCTGGCATGGGCCCGCAAGAACGGTATCCCGACCTTGATCGACGGCGGGTCGTGGAAGGACTGGATGCCACGCCTGCTGAAGCTGACTGACATCGCCGTGATCTCGGAGCGCTTCCAACCGCCACGCACCAGGTCGCTCGAAGACCGCTTCGCCTATCTCGAGAAGGCGGGCGTGAAGAAGCTCGCGGTGACGCGCGGCCCGGGCGTGATCCAATGGCGCGACGGCAAAGCAGAAGGCGAAATCCATCCGCCGAATGTGGCCGCGATCGACACGCTCGGCGCCGGTGACGCGTTCCACGGCTCGTTCTGCCGCTATTTCCTCGAAGGCGAGAGCTTCGAAACAGCCCTGCACCACGCCGCAAGCCTCGCCAGCCGGTCGTGCACCGAATGGGGCCGCGCGTGGATCGCGAAGCTGCCGGCTACTTCGCCGCGCTCTCCTTGAGCACTTCGGCAAGATAAGACTGCCAGATCGCCGCCCAGGTGTGCGTGCCGTGGCCATGCGTCTGATCACTGGCCGGGATCAGCACGTAACGACCGCGTTTCAACTTCGCAGCATATCCTTCAGCCAATCCAAGCTCCGGCGGATTGATGAAATCGTCGCCGGAGTTCACCCACATCACCGGCGCCGTGATCTTGTCGAGACCAATCGACGGATCGTAGGTGCGCGACGCCGCCACCTGATACATCAGGTCGTTGGCATCGACGTCGGCGCTGCGCTCCGCGATATATTTCTCCGCATAAGCATCGGCGGCTTCGCGCGTCGGATAAGTCTTCTGCATCACGATCGGCGCACCACCGGCGATCAGCAGCAGGCTTTCGGCAGTACGCAGCGCCGCCTTGGGCTGCTCTTTGTATTCGCCGCCCATCCATGCCGGATCGCTCTGGATCGCGTCGATCACCAGCTTGCGCCAGAGGCGGTTGCGGCCCGCGATCTGCGTCGGAAGACACGCGAGCGGCATCAGCGCATCCGCAAACGCCGGATAGGTCTCGCCCAGCACGAACGAATGCATACAGCCCATCGACGTGCCCATCGCAAGCCGCAGATGGTCGACCTTCAGCCCCTTCGTGAGCAGCAGGTAATCGGCGGCCACCATGTCGTCGTAGTCGTAATGCGGAAACTTCGCGTGCAGGCCGTCGCTGGGCTTCGACGATTTGCCGTGGCCGATCCCGTCCGGAAGGATGACGTAGTACTTGCTGACATCCAGCAGCCCACCCGGCACGAACAACACGCCAGAGAATTGCGGGCGGATGAACTGGTGCCCATCACCGCCGGTGCCGTGCATGATGAGCACGGCATTGTCGACATGACCGCGGCTGTCGCGATGCGGTTTGCCGAACGTCGTGTAGTGCAGCCGCAGATCCTTCAACGTCTCGCCGGAGCGGAACGTGAAATCGTGCGCAATGTAGTCACCCTCCACCGGCGGCGGCAGCGCGTCTGTCTGCGCCACCGCAGCTTGGGTGAAGACCAGCGTACAAAGCAGCGCAGCAACCTGCGCCGCGGATCGAATGCTCAAAGAATGAACCCGCCGAAGTCGGTGTGATTGCCCGACAACTGTATAACGAGTTCCGCATGCCCGTCGCCGTCAACATCGCCGCGAACCAGGGTCAGGTTGTTGGCGCTGTCGTATTTCAGCGCGAGTTCGCCGGCGTGATGACCGAATTTGGTTACAAGCGTGAAAGCTTGATTGCCTGACTGCGTGGTGTTCGCATCGATCGCCGAAAGATCGATGTGGTCGTCATTGGCGATGTCCATAATCCGGTCGATCTTCTCGCCCTTCGAATCCGAAGCCGCGAGGTAGGCGAAGGTATCGCTGCCACCATTCCCGGAGAGGAAGTCCAGGCCACGGCCGCCCGTCAGGACATTGGCGCCGGAATCGCCGGTCAGCACATCGTTGAACCCCGAACCGGTCAGGTTCTCGATCGACTGAAGCGTGTCGATGCCCGCACCAACGGTGTTCTGCGCCGATGTGTTGGCCAGGCTGACGAAAACGCTGCTCCTGGCCGACGCATACGATGCCGTATCTCTGTCGGGACCGCCGTTCAGCAGGTCATTGCCAACGCCACCGGTCAGCACATCGTCGCCAATCCCGCCATACAGCTTGTCGTCGCCCGACCCGCCATAAAGCAGATCGTTGCCGTCGCCCGCCGCATTCGCCGGCGTGAAGCGGAATATCTGGCCATCGAGCCCGACGGCATAGAGACGTCCAGTCCCATCCGTTGCCCACGACACAATACGGTCCAGTTGGTCGGTATCGCCGATCAGCTGATCGTTGATGTTGCGATACTGCGTGGCGACGCCATCGACGATACGCGTCGTCCAGAAATTGCCGCTGGCTAGGTCGCTGAAGAAGTAGAGGCCCTCTCCGCCGCCCGGCCCGCGATACACATAGCCGCCGATAACCGTCGCGCCTTTGTAATCCGGATCGCCGCCATGATGCGGGATATCGATAACGGGATAGGTGACCGACGGATCGTGCTGCGAAGACGTCGACTCGTACGGTGAGTTGCCCTCCCACTGGTCCCAGCCAAGATTGGCGCCACCCGAACCTGCGTTCAGGACGTTGATCTCTTCATGCTCGCTCTGTCCGACGTCGGCAACATAGAAATTGCCAGTCGCCGGATCGAAGCTGTCGCGCCAGGGATTGCGTAGGCCGTAGACCCAAACCTCATCCGCGCCATCTTTGCCGACAAACGGATTGTCGTCCGGAACTGCGTAGTTGCGCATGTGATCGTTCGCGAAGTCGTCGTGATGCACATCGACGCGCAGGATTTTTCCCAAGAGGGAATTCACGTTCTGCGCATTACCGTTGGGATCGCCGGTGCCGCCGCCATCGCCCGTCGCGATATAGAGATCGCCATCGGGCCCAAAACCGATCCAACCGCCATTGTGGTTGGCAAACGGCTGATCGATCCGCATGATCAGTTTTCGGGAGCTCAGTTCGGCGGTATCGCCGCTGCTTCTTGTGTAGCGCCAGATCTCCGTGTCGCCATCCGCGTTCGTCAGATCGACATAGAACTTTCCGTTCGTCGCGTAGTTCGGATCGAACGCCAGTCCCAGAAGGCCCTGCTCACCGCCCTTGGCGAGGTTGTTGTCGGGAATATTCAGAAACGGCGTCGCATTGATCGCGCCCGTGTTCACATCGAGAACTTTGATCTCCCCCGTGTGCTGCTCGACGATGAACAGCTTATCCGGCTCCCCCGGCGCCGAGGTCGCGAACAGCGAACCGGTGAGGCCCGACGCGATCATATCGACCTGGATCGAACCCGGTCGCGCCCCGGCGTCGCCCGTGCCATAGCCATAGAGAATATCGTTGCCGCCATTGCCGCGAAGCTCATCCCCCGAGTCGCGGCCCGATAGAATGTCGTCGCTGTCGTCGCCGATCAGTTTGTCGCTTTTCAGCGTGCCGTTTTTGACGGACATGCAGTGGTCCCGCTGCTCTGCTTCGGGTGCGAAGCGTAATAGCGCATCCCTGCGTCGTCAGCGTCCGGAAAAATATTTATCTTAGGCGGAACTTTTCCAGTGCCGCATAATGCGGCTGCGCCTGATCGGCGATGTGCATCAGCTCGGGCGAAAGCGCACGCGGGCGTCGTTCATGGTGCTGAACAACAAAGCCTGTCGACTTCTCGACGGAGTCGTACCAGGCCGTCGCCCACACCCCGTCGCTGTCGCGGCGACCGGCGGGCCAGTGCAACATTTGATCGGTAAACGGAATACCGAGCGCGGTGCAAAGTGCGGTGAGCGTGGCGCGCGGATCGCGCAGCACGTCGGCGGAGTCGATCACCGGCGGCGCCGTGCCAAGGCGCTGGCACTCCCGGTCGAACAACTCCTGCTGCTGGCGAAACCCGATGTCGTCGAGAGTCACGTCCGGCCGCTTCTCCGTATAGCTCGCGAGCACGGCCTCCGGTGCGCGGATCAGGAAGGCATTGCGGCAGTGGCGAATCCAGTCGCGCCCGAAATCGCTGAGCATGTGGTGAGTCATATGCTTTTGGTAAAAAACCGCCCTGCCCTGCGGAACTGGCCCGGTCAGCGCATCGGCAACGCGTCGCCAGTCCAGCGGCTGGGACATCAGCACGGCATCGCGCATCGGATGGTCCAGCCCGGTCTTGATTAGATAAGCGGCATAGAATGGCTCATCGACCACCGCCGTATCGGGGCGGTTCTCGAAGCTGCGCATCATCGCGGTGGAGATGTTGCGCGGGCCTGACCACATCGCAATGCGGATCGGCTCACCCATTCAGGCAGCACCCGCGTCGCGGTCTTTCAGATCGGCATAGAGCTCGCGCAGGCGCTGGGTAACCGGCCCTGACAAGGTGTGGGGCAGGATATGGCCATCGATCTCCCGCACCGGGGTCAGCCCGCCAAACGTGCCGGTGACGAACGCCTCTTCCGCCGCATGCACGGCCTCGAGCGTGAAATCCGTGACCTCGAGCGGAATGCCATTGGCACGGGCGAGCGCGATCACATTGGCGCGCGTGATGCCATTGAAGCAGTATTCGCCACTCGACGTGAAGAGCGTGCCGCCGCGCACGAAGAAGAAGTTGGTGGCATTGCAGCTCGACACAAAGCCATGCGGATCGAGCATCAGCGCTTCATCGGCGCCGACCTTGATCGCATCCAGCAATGCCGTGATCAGGTTCAGGCGGCTGTGCGAATTCAGCCGCATGTCGAACATCTCTTTCGGCGTGCAGAGAATCTTCGAGGTCGCAAGCTTGAGACCGCTGGTGACGATCTGTGGGCTCGGCTCCTTGTACTCGGCGACGATCACCACCGTCGGCTTGCCAAGCGCGTTGCGCGGATCCTGGTTCGGCGCCTTCTTCTCGCCGCGCGTGATCATCAAGCGAAGATGCGCACCGTGCTCCATCCCATTGGTCGAGAGCGTTTTGGCGAGCGCCGCCTTCACATCGTCCCGCGACATGCCGATATCGAGACCGATGGCGTCGGCACCGGCGTACAAGCGATCGAGATGCGCCTCGAGAAACATCAGCTTGCCGCGATGCAGGCGAAGCCCCTCCCACACGCCATCGCCGAGCACGAAACCGGCATCGAAGATCGAGACCTTGGCCTCGCTCCGCGGGACCAGCGCACCGTTCAGATAGATGAGCGCCTTCTCGTTGCGTGGATCGGCGGAGAAATCCTGACTGCCCGGCATGGCGATCCTGAAGGCGGGTGTTGCGGCGTCGTCTTACAACGACGACTTCTTGCGGCACAACGCGAGCAACGCCGCGCGGTCAAGCACGTGCAGACCAGTGTGATTGAGCTCGATCCACTTCGACTTGCGCCAGCGCGAGAGCTTGCGGTTCACCGCTTCGCGCGAGGCGCTGATGAGATGCGCCATGTCCGACTGGCTGTAGATGATGCGCCCATGCGCACTCTCGTCGAGCAGCAACCGCGCAAGTCGCTTGCCGAGATCCATCGACGACGTGCGTTCGACCAGCGCATCGGTATCGCGCAGGCGCCGTGCCAGAACGCCGAGCAACGCAAGCGCAGCCCCCGGCTCAGCCATCAGCGCATCGGTGACCATCT
>DATAHD010000484.1:0-2381 GCA_036263395.1 Rhizomicrobium sp.
TCGATCAGTAGATCAGATCGAGCAGGACAACCACAATGCCGGCCTGCGCCGCCAGCCAGCACACCGGGCGCACGCCCGTTGGCCCGAAGAGATAGGCGGGAACGTAGAGGCAGCGGGCGGCAAAGAAGAGCCACGCGCCCCACGTGGAGAGCGAACCAACCACCCCGGCCGTATGCACCACGAAAAGCGCCGCTGCGAATTGCGGAAAGATCTCGAGCAGGTTGCGATGGGCGCGCACGATGCGGCCCGTCATGCCCGACGCCTCACGCGGCACATCGCGCGGGCTGAGGATGTAATCGCCGCCCAACTGGCGCAGCGAGAAGATGCTCGACAGGCTTAGCTGCACCATCAAGAGGCCAATGGTGGCGACCAGCGCCCAGAGGTCGGACGTCATGCGACAGCTCCCCTTCGAGAAGCAGGCTAACCGTGCGCGTAAACTAGCAGGATCGCGCCGCCGACGAGCAGCGTGATTCCGGTCAGCTCCAGCGGCGTCGTCTTCTGCTTGTGCATCACGTGCGAAACGAACTGGGCGAACAGCACGTCGATCAGGCCGAGGGTGCGGACGCTGGCGGCGGTGGCGAGGGCAAAAGCGAGGAACCAGCCTTCGCTGGCTGCCGAGCCCATGAAGCCGGCGAACACCGACTGGCGGCGGTGATTCCAGATCTTGCCGAGCACGCCCGGCTCGCGAAACGCGAGGTAGGCGGAGAGCACGGTGGTCTGCACAGCAAGACCGACCGTAAGCGCGGTGGTCGCGGCCATCACATAACTCGGGTCATGCAGCAGCAGGATCGCGCCGCGATAGCCGATGGCGGAGAACGCGAACAGGCCGCCGCTGCTGAGGCCCAGGATCGCGGGCCGCAAACCGCCAACCGCGCCCGGCCGCCACGAGATCAGCACGACGCCGAGCGTCGCGATAAGGATCGCCGCGATCATTGGCAAGGTCAGCACATCGTGCAGGAAGACATAGCCGAGGATGGCGACAATCACCGGCTCCGTCTTCAGATAGGCCATCGTCACGACGAAGGAGCGCTGCTCCATCGTCATCAGCATCAGCGCCGTGCCGCCGATCTGGGCCAGTGCGCCCATGACAATGGTGGGCCAGAACATCGGCACAGGCAGCGGCGGCAGGCGCTGTAGCACCAGACACACGCCGGTCAAAAAGATCAGCGCAAACGGAAAGCCGAACAGGAAGCGGACATGCGTCGCGCCGACCGCGCCGAGCGATGCGGTCAACTCGCGCTGCATCGCGTTGCGCGCCGTCTGGCCCAATGCGGCAAGAACAGTGAAGACAATCCAGAGCCAGCTCATGTGTTCCAGCGCGCCGCCTGTTCATCATCGCTGGATTTTGCGTCCACCCAGCCGGTTTTGTCGCCGCGCTCTTCCTGCTTCCAAAAGGGGGCGCGGGTCTTCAGATAGTCCATCAGAAATTCGCACGCCTCGAACGCCGCGCCGCGATGCCCGCTGGCCACGGCGACGAGCACGACCTGCGCCCCGACGGGCAAGCGGCCGATGCGATGAATAACAGTGACGCCTTTCAGTGGCCAGCGCTGCTCCGCCTCGGCGACGATCTTCGCGATCTCGCCGTGCGTCATCGCCGGATAGTGCTCGAGCGTCAGCGCCGTGAGCCCATCGTCGCCACGCACCACGCCGACAAAGCTCGCAACCGCGCCCACGTCGCTGCGTCCTTGCGACAGTGCCGCGATCTCCACACCGCTGTCGAAGTCTTCGGGTTGGATGGCAATCTTGCTCATCCGCCGGTCACCGGCGGGAAGAATGCGACTTCATCTGTGTTGTTCAGTGTCGCGTCGAATTGCACGTGCTCCTGGTTTACCGCCACGCGCACGCGCTTCAGATCGGCAAACGCATCGGCATAGCCGTCGCCGCGCGCGATCAGATGTGCGGCGAGATCGGCTACGGTGCGCACACCATCCGGCAGATCGAACACCTCCTCGCTCGTGCCGATCTTCTGGCGAACCCAGGCGAAGTAGAGAACCGTCATCCGATCCTGCCGGGCGGATGGATGTGTTTGAGACCACCTCGCCAATAGAGGTAGCCGGTGTAAACTGTCAGCACCGCGGCGATCCAAAGGCCGGCGTAGGCGGCGACGCTGTAGGTGATGCCGAGCGGCAGCGGCAGCCAGCGGTCAGCCAGCGGCTCGATGATCATCGCGCCGATGGCGACCATCTGGATCGCCGTCTTGAACTTGGCGAGCCGCGTCACCGGGACGCTGACATTCGCGCCGGCAAGAAACTCGCGTAGCCCCGACACGAGAATTTCGCGCGACAGGATGATGAGCGCCGGCACGAGGCGCAGCAGGCCGCGCAGGTCCGGCGTCAGGATGAACTGCTGTACCGAACCTTCAGCCACCAGCATCATGAGGG
>DATAHD010000485.1:0-3370 GCA_036263395.1 Rhizomicrobium sp.
TCCATGCCTGCCAGTTCGACACGCCGACATAGCGCACCATCCCCTGCCGCGTGAGATCGTCGAGCGCCCGCATCGTCTCATCGACCGGCGTCACCACATCGGTGCCGTGCATCTGGTAGAGGTCGATGTGGTCCATCTTCAGCCGGTCAAGGCTGCGCGCCACCGCATCCATGATGTGACCGCGGCTTGCACCCATGTCGTTCGGGCCAGCGCCGGTGCGGCCGTAGAACTTCGTCGCGATCACGACGTCGGAGCGTTTGATGCCGATGTCGCGGATCGCCTGACCGGTCATCTCCTCCGACACGCCGAGCGAATAGACGTCCGCCGTATCGATGAAGTTCACGCCCGCTTCCAGCGAACGCGACACGAGATCGGTGGAGGCCTTCTGGTCGAGATCGCCGATTGCCTTCCAGATGCCGCCGCGGCTGCCGCCGAACGTCATCGTCCCGAGACAGATCTCCGACACGAACATCCCGGTGTTGCCGAGTTGATTGTATTTCATGGGGTTGTCTCCTGTTTTGGCGAATAAGCATTGAAGGCGTCGATGGTGCGCGCGGAATAGACCATCGCGGCGCCGGCATTGACCATCACGGCCACGCCCAGCGTATCGACGATTTCTTCCTTCGTGGCACCTGCGTGGATCGCCGCTTCGGTGTGCGCATTGATGCACCCGTCGCAGCGCAGGCTGACCGCGACGCCAAGGGCGATCAGCTCACGCGTTTTCTTGTCCAGATGTTTGGATGCGGAATTGGCATGATGAAAGGCCGCATACGCCTTCACGATGTCCGGATTGGCGGCCGATATTTCCTTGATGGCCCCTGCGACCTGGGTCTTGTAGTCCTTCCAATCCATCATCATGCGCTGTGTCTCCTAGTGATTTTCCGGCAGGGGAATGAACTCTTTGTCATCGCCGGGGATGAGGCCGAATTTCATCGCCTTCCAGTCTGCCTTCGCCTGTTCGAGGCGTTCGCGCGAGCTCGAGACGAAATTCCACCACAGGTGCCGCTCGCCATCGAGCGGCGCACCGCCCAGCAGCATCACCCGCGCATCGCTCTCCGCCTTGATCGTGCCGCGCTCGCCTTTGTCGAACAGGATCATCGCCCCATCGCCATGCGTCGCGCCGCCTGACGTTACTGTCCCGCCGACAACCATCGCGCCGCGCTCTTCGTATTCGTCGGGCATCACGACTTCAGCGCCCGCCTTCATCTGCGCATCGACATAGAAGATCGGCATCGGCACCTTCACGGGTGCCTCCAGCCCGTACGCTTTGCCCGACACGATCCGCAGCGTCGCGCCACCAATCTCGGCCGTCGGCAGATCGGCCTTGCCGAAATGCTGAAAGCTCGGCGGGTCTTCCTCATTCTTCGTCGGCAGCCCGACCCAGCTCTGGATGCCATGCATGCGATGCCCGCGCGCCCGAACATCCGCACCCGTGCGTTCCGAATGCGCGATCCCGCGCCCGGCCGTCATCCAGTTCACGTCACCCGGCAATATCTCCTGCACGCTGCCCAGCGTGTCGCGATGCACCTGCGAGCCCTCGAACAGATAGGTGATCGTCGCGAGGCCAATATGCGGATGCGGTCGCACATCGATGCCTTTGCCTGGCGCGAAATCCACCGGCCCGAAATAGTCGAAGAACACAAACGGCCCGACGGTGCGCTGCTGCACCTGCGGCAGCACCCGCGTGACGCTGAACCCGTCACCGAGCTCCCGCTTGTTGCCGTGCAGATCGCGCATGCCGTCTCCGTTGCTTCAGCCGAAAAACGGATGGTACGGCGCGCCCACGCGTCACGCCACACAAACCGTTTTCCATGAAGCAATCAGGGGATTGCGTGCGCTACTGATTGGCTCGCGTTACTAAGACTACGCCGGATGAACGATCAACTCCGGCCACAGCGCCTTCCACCGCTCCGCCTTCTCGGTGTAGCGCGCAGGGTGATAGTTCGCCGTCCGGTTCGGCCGCACGATCATCTCAACGATGTCGTCCAGCCCATGCGGCGCATACAGGGCATAGCCATCGCCCTCCCGCCGGATCCCGATCTGTGCGCTGTGCATCAGGAACCGGTCGATCCCGTCTGAGGCGCGCGTCAGGGCAGGGTAGGGCCGGCCGAACTTCTCTTCATACCAAAGGTGCACCCGCGCCTGGTTTCGCACCTCGATATCCGCGTCCAGATCGCCGAACACCGCGCGCCCCTTGCGGATCGCCGCATCCTCGGCGTCCCACGACGTATCCGGATCGAAGTAGAAGATGTCGTAGTCCTTGATCCCGTGTTCCGGTGCGTGCCCGGTTAACACATTCCAAACGGTCTGGAATACGCCGCCCGACACCAGCCACGCATCGGGCAATCCCAGCGCCGGCAACCGCTCCAGCAGCGCACGATTGATCGGATTGGCAAGAACGGCGGCTATGAAATGATCGCGGCTCATCCGCGAACGCTACCACCGCGCCTGTCGATTTTTGTCAGCACGGCTTCGCCCCAGCAGTGGAGGCGAACGGAACCGATTCCGCAGTTTACCGCCTTTGCAGGTACCCGCTTTAACCAAAGACTATCGAATACCCGCCTTTTACGCGGTCAACTTCAACGCGCAGGCCTCTACAATCAAGAGACCGTTAAGAGTTGCCCCCTAATACTACCGATGTGCAGGGGCGAATCTCCCCCGCATGCGCCTTAAGGGGCTCGCGCGAAATGCGCAGGCGAAGGTGCCGACTCGGAGAACCGAACGTCATGGACGCGAAGGCCAAAACTGTCCTGATCGTCGAGGATAATGAGCTCAACATGAAGCTCTTCCACGACCTGTTGGACGCGCATGGCTACAACATCCTTCAGACCAAGGACGGCATGGAAGCGCTCGACATCGCGCGCGAACACCATCCCGACCTGATCCTGATGGACATCCAGCTTCCGGAAGTCTCCGGCCTCGAAGTCACCAAGTGGCTGAAGGAAGACGACTCGCTGAAGGCCATTCCGGTCGTCGCGGTCACCGCCTTCGCCATGAAGGGCGACGAGGAAGTGATCCGTCAGGGCGGCTGCGAGGCTTACATCTCCAAGCCGATCTCCGTGACGAGCTTTTTGGACACTGTGCGCCGCTTCATTGGATAAGCCATGACCGCCCGGGTTCTTGTCGTCGACGATATCCTCTCGAACGTGAAGCTGCTGGAAGCGAAGCTTTCGGCGGAATACTTCGAGGTGATCACCGCTTTCAACGGGCTTGAGTGCCTGGAGAAGATGGAGACGGGCGCGCCCGATATCGTGCTGCTCGACGTGATGATGCCGGGCATGGACGGCTTCGAAGTCTGCCGCCGCATCAAGACCAATCCGAAATCCGCGCACATCCCGGTCGTGATGGTCACCGCGCTCGACCAGCCGTC
>DATAHD010000486.1:0-2956 GCA_036263395.1 Rhizomicrobium sp.
AAGCGGAGAAAAGCGCGGACGCAAAACCGCAGGCGCGCATCGTCATGGCGACCGTGAAAGGCGACGTGCACGACATCGGCAAGAATATCGTCGGCGTGGTGCTGCAGTGTAACGGCTACGAGGTGATCGACCTGGGCGTGATGACGCCGACGCAGAAGATTTTGGACGCCGCGCGCGAGAACAAGGCGAACATCATCGGCCTTTCCGGCCTGATCACCCCGTCGCTGGACGAGATGGTGCATGTCGCCAACGAGATGGAGCGGCAGGGGTTCGACATTCCGCTGCTGATCGGCGGCGCAACCACGTCGAAGGTGCACACGGCGGTGAAGATCAATCCCGGCTATACGCGTGGGCAGACGGTCTATGTCACCGATGCGTCGCGCGCGGTGGGCGTGGCATCATCACTGCTCAGCAAGACGCTGAAGACCGACTTCGTCACGAGCACGCGCAAGGAATACGAAGACATCGCGGTGCGCCACGCGGCCCAGCGTGCGCCGGGCCGCCGCCTGACCATTCAGCAGGCGCGCGACAACAAAGAGAAGATCGACTGGGACAGCTATACGCCGCCGGTGCCGAAGTATTTCGGCACGAAGCAGTATGGCCCGTATGATCTTGGCGAACTGGCGCAGTACATCGACTGGACGCCGTTCTTCCAGACGTGGGAGTTGCATGGGCAGTTCCCATCCATCCTTGAAGACGACAAGGTCGGCGAAGCGGCGCGTGGTCTCTACAAGGACGCGCAGGCGATGCTGAAGAAGATCGTCGACGAGAAGTGGCTGACCGCGAAGGCGGTGGTCGGCTTCTGGCCGGCGAACAGCGACGGCGACGACATCGTCGTCTACGGCGACAAGGCGCGCAAATTTCCGATTCATCGGCTGCACACCATCCGCCAGCAGATGAGCCGCGATAACGGCCGCCCCAATCAGGCGCTCGCCGACTTCATTGCGCCCGTCGGCAAGGGCGAGGATTTCATCGGCGGCTTCGCGGTCACCGCAGGCCACGGCGAGGACGAGCACATCAAGCGCTTCGAGGCGGACAAGGACGATTATTCCGCCATCCTGCTGCGTGCACTGGCCGATCGTCTGGCGGAAGCGTTCGCCGAGCGCATGCATGAGCGCGTGCGCAAGGAGTTCTGGGGCTATGCGCCGGACGAGGACCTCAGCAACGCGCAGCTGATCAAGGAGTCCTATCGCGGCATCCGCCCGGCGCCCGGCTATCCGGCGCAGCCCGATCACACGGAGAAGGGCACGCTGTTCACGCTGCTCGACGCCGAGACGAAGGCAGGCATCAAGCTAACCGAGAGCTACGCGATGTGGCCGGGTTCGGCGGTCAGCGGCTTCTACTTCTCGCATCCCGCCAGCCGTTACTTCGGCGTCGGCAAGATCGAGCGCGATCAGGTGGTGGACTACGCCAAACGCAAAGGCTGGGACATGGCCACCGCCGAACGCTGGCTCTCGCCGATCCTGAACTATGACCCACGCGCGAAGGACGCGGCGTAGGCAAGGCAGACGATTTTGGGCTACTGAGCGCAGTTGGTATTCTAGCGTTGGTATGGAGTGCCCAAATGCGATGTCCCTGGTTGTTCGCTGCTATCTTCTTTGCGATTTCACCGGCTGTGGCCGGTGGCTGTCCGCCGGAGAAGCTCGCGAGTTTCGACATCACCCTGACGCCGGAGGGAAAACCGATCGTTCCCGTCGTCATCGGCGGGCATACGATCTCACTCAAGCTCGACAGCGGCGGCTTCGATTCGATGCTGACCGAGACGACGGTGCGAACGCTCGATCTGCGGCGCAGCGTTATCGCTAATCACACCTTCGTTGTCGGCAACGACAAGATCACGCAATACGCAACGGCCTCTGACGTTTCGTTCGGCGGGCGTCACATGGCGACGCTGCCATTCATGATCCTTCCGGACGGTCACCTGGAGGCGGCCGTGGGCGGAACGCTGGGACCAAATCTTCTGCGTCAGTACGGTGTTGAACTCGACTTCGGCGGTGGGAAGGTAAATCTCTTTTCGACCAAGGCCTGCGACGGCAGCCTCGCATACTGGACCAATGGTCCGGCATCTGTTGTTCCCATCGCGCCTTGGCGCATCGGTCCGTTCACGACGCAGTTGAAAATCGATGGAAAGTCATTCGCGGCAATCGTGAGCACGGGGATCGAGGTCACCAGCATGCCGTTCGAAACGGCGCAGCGGCTCGGCCTGATCACGGATGCGGCGAAATTGAAGCCGGTGCCGGGGCAGGATGGCTATTTCACCTATACGTTCGGATCGCTCGCATTCGAGAACGGGCCGGTCATCGCGAAACCCGATATCGTGCTCATCCGGCACGACCAGCAGGGGTTCGATGAGGATATGGTGCTCGGGGTGGATATCCTCCGTCAGTTCCATATCTACATCGCGTATGGCGCTCAGAAGATGTTCATGACTCCCGCGCACTAGCGCCGGCGACTAACGCTGGCTCGGCCAGGCGAGGCGGAGGGCGAGGGCGCACATCACGCTGCCGGAGATCCAGGCGGTGATTTTGCCGATGGCGGGGTTCTGCTTCAGGCGGTCGGCGAGGCGGCCGCTGCCGAAGGCGACGGCGGTGTTGACCAGGGTGCCGGAGATGTCGAAGGCGAGGCCGAGCAGCAGGATCTGCAGCCAAGCGGGGCCGGCATCGCGCGAGACGAACTGTGGCAGGAAGGCGATGAAGAACATCGCGACCTTCGGGTTCAGCACATTGGTGAGCGCGCCCTGACGGAATGCGGCCCATGCGTTGATCTCCCGCGTGGCGGTGCCGAGATGCGGTGGATTGCGGAACATGCCGATGGCAATCCACACAAGATAGGCGGCACCAGCGTAGCGCACGATGTCGAACGCCAGCGGCCACGCGGCGAACAATGCCGCGAGACCGAATGCGGCGAGTGTCATGTGAAAAAAGGTGCCGACCCCGATGCCGAGCGCGGCGGCGAC
>DATAHD010000487.1:0-5472 GCA_036263395.1 Rhizomicrobium sp.
GCTTGCGGCGTTCGGCGTTCCTGCCATCTACCTCGCGTTGACGCCGGATCACGAACAGTCGGCTGCGGCGTTCGTGAAGGCCGGCATGGGCCTGTCACTCGGTGTCGCGGAGGATGTGACGCCGGCCCAGATGGTGCGCGCGGTGAAGGCTCTGCTTGGCGATCCCCGCAAGCGCAAAGAGATGCGCGCGGCCGGGTTGATGACACTCGATGGCCGCGGCGCGGCGCGGGTTGGCGCCGATATCGCGGAGCTGGTGGCGACGAAGCGGTCTACGCTGAAAGTCGCTGTCTGAGCGCTGCGCCGGTTTTGGCGAAGGCGCTATCCCAATCGCCCGACGTGTCGCCGCCAATGCAGACGCAGGACGGGCCGAACGGTTCGTAGGACTGGCCGAAGCTGGTCCAGCTGGTGTCGCGCAGCAACTTGAACACCGGCGTGCCGGTGGACGCGGCGAGCCACGATACTGCGGTCGGTGCACTGATCACGGCGTCGAGCGTGGAGAGCATCGCGGCGGTGCGGTCGATCTCGTTCTTCTGATCGAGGGCCGCAGGCACCACGATGCTGCGGCCGCTGAGGCGTTCGAGTTCGGCGATCTCCGCTGCGGTCGCATCGTATTGCGTTGAGACCAGCGTGCCGGGCAGGTCGCGGATGAACGCGGCCCATTGTGCCAGCGGCGCGAATTGCAGATCGCGCAGGCCGCCGCCTTTGCCGCTGCGCCAGCACAGACCGATGCGCGGACCATCACCAAGTTGCGCGGTCCAGTGCGCGCGTTCGGCATCGTCGGGTTTCAGGAAAGCGTTGGGCGACGGGAAGCTTGCAATGTCTGACCGGAAGAGGCGCGGCAGGCTGCCCATCTCGATGGAAAGGTTTGCTCCACCAGCGGCTTTCAGCCAGCCATAGCGTGCGGTGATGATGCCGCCACGCTGTTCGATGGTGCTGGCATACACGCTTGCCTGCGGGAAGGAGCGTTGGAACAGCGAGACCAGGCGCGGTTCGCATTCGATGAGGACACTGCCGCCCTCTGCCGTCGCACGCGCAATGACGTCAGCGAAAACGCTGGCGAACATGATCTGGTCGCCAATGCCTTGCTCCGCCGTGATGAGGAGACGTTTGCGTTTCAGGCTCTCGCCCGGCCAGCGCGGCAGGCGGTGATCGGCGTTCGGTACTTTGCCGGTGACCTTCAGCCGGGCAGCGTAGTCGCGCCAGCCGTCTTTCAGACTGCCTTTCAGCAGGTTCAGTACCGCGCGGTTGAGGCGGGCCTGGGCGTTCGCGCCGTCGCGTTTGATAGCGCGGTCGTAGAGCGCCAGCGCGCCGTCGACATCGCCGCGGTCAGCGAGAATGTCGGCGAGATTGCCGAGCGCCTCGGGGTAGTCCGAACGGTGTTCGATCGCCTGGCGATAGAGGTTTTCCGCGGTTTCGATGTCTCCCATCTCGCGGTGGGTGGAGCCCAAGGTCAGCAGGAGTTCGGGCGATGCCGGATTACGGGCGAGCGCGGGTTCGAGCACCGCCAGCGCGGCGCGGCCCTGGCCGCCCGCGCGCAGCAGGTTCGCGAGGTTGATCTGGGCCTCGAGCCGGGCGGGATCGAGGGTCAGGACCTGGCGGAAGAACTGCTCCGCCGGTGCCGCCATCCCAAGACTGCGCGCGGTGTTGCCGAGCGCGAAGAGGACGCGGACATCGCTCGGATCGGCGGCGAGCGCCTGCTCATATTTGCCGATGGCGTCGTGATGGCGCCCGGCCGCCGTCAGTTTCACGCCGTCGGCATAGTAGGCATTGGCAAGTTGTGCGGATCCCATGAGCATAGTTTCGCAAGGCCGATGTTAAGGTTGGATTAAGCACGTTTCGCCGCGCAATTAGCGGCTCATTAAGCCTGCAGGCGCGATAATTGGGACGCCATGAGCAGTGCTGGAATCACCGGTTTCGACTCGTCGCTGCTGCTGAACTATTTCGGCTCGCGACTGACATCGAGCGCAGCGAGTGTCGCGACGTCGCCAACGACGTCGGGCGGCTTCACGAACAACATCGTGAGCAGCAAGACGCCGTGGGATTCGTCGAACGTCAAATCGACGGAGACGCAGGACGCCGAAGCGCTCTCGAATACCAAATTCCTCGATCTCTCCGATCCGGCGATTCGCGGCGCGGCGACGACCGATGCGGCAAAGTCGGATCAGGACACGCAGAAACTCTTCGCGCTCTACAAGGCGCTCGACCGCCTCTCCTATCTCGCGTCGATGGGCTCACGCGACACGACAAGCGACGGCCAGCTGCCGGGCCTGAACGCGCGCTTCCAGTCCGGTCTCACCGAAGTGCAGAACTTCATGAGCACCGCGACGTTCAACAATTTCACGCTGCTCTCAGGCGACAAGTCGTCGAGCATCGCATCGACAGCCGCCGTTCCGCCCACTGCGTCCAACTATGTCGGCGGCATGGTGGTGAAGGGCAAGGCGCTGTTCCAGCCGGTGCCGAACGTCTCCGCCACCGACGATTTCAAAATCACGGTGACCAAGGGCGGTGTCGCGACGGACGTGAACATCGACCTGTCGCAAGTGTCCGGTCCGCTCACGCTCGACAACATCACGAGCTATGTGAACAGTCAGCTTTCCGCCGCCGGGTTCTCGACGAAGTTTCAGCGTGTGGTCGTCGATGATGGGGCCGATGCTTTGACTGCGGCGCAGGACAAGGCGACCAAAGACGGCAACAAGGCGACGATCGATCCGCTCACCTACGAATCGTTCGGTCTGCAGATCAAAACGGTCGGCGCGGAGAAGATTTCGCTGTCCGCCGCGTCGTCGAGCCCGGCGATCTATCTTGCCGGTTCGACCGGCACGACCGCGGCGAACGATCAGCAGGGCCGCCTGACCAAGCTCGTCGATCTCAGCACCAGCGCGCGCGGTGAGTTCGCGGAGAACATCACGCCGGACGACGGTACGGCCACGGCGGCGTCGACGGTCGTGGACAAGCAGGGCAACGTCTACGTGCTCGGCACCACGACGGGAAGCTTCGGCGGCCAGCTGCAGAAGGGCACGAGCGACGTCTATCTGACCAAATACGACTCGGCCGGCAACAAGCTGTGGACGCGTCTCGCGGGCAGCGAGGCGAGTGCGCAAGGCTATTCGCTGACGCTCGATCCGACCGGCGGTGTCGTCATCGCTGGTACGACGACGGGCACGCTGAGCCAGACCGCAACCGGCGGCAACGGCGATGCGTTCGTCGCGAAGTATACGACGGACGGCACGCAATCGTGGCTGCATCAGGTTTCGCCGCTGTCCAAAGACGGCGCGTTCGCGGTGTCGGTGGATTCGGCCGGCAACGTCTATGTCGGTGGCCAGGTGACCGGCACGCTCGCGGCGGGCCAGACCAACAACGGTAGCAGCGACGCGACGATCACCAAGCTCGATAAGAACGGCAAGACGGTCTATCGCCAGCAGTTCGGCACCTCCGGCGCCGATCAGGTCTCGCAGGTCGCGACCACATCGGATGGCGGCCTCGTCGTCGCCAGCGTGCAGAATGGCCATGCCATCGTCAGCAAATACGCCAATGGCGACGCGACCGGTGCGCCGGTGTGGACGCAGGATCTCGGCGATCTCAAAGGCGGCTCGCTTGGCGGTATCGCGGTCGACAACGACAAGGTTTACGTTTCCGGCGCCACCACCAACGCGTCGCTGAATGCGGGCGGGCAGGCCACGACCGTCAACGCGAGTTCGGGCGGCAGCGATGCGTTCGTCTTCCGCATCGACGATGCGGGTACGACCGCGACCGCGAACTACGTCAGCTATGTCGGCACCTCCAACACCGACAAGGGCGCGGGGGTCGCGGTGTCGGACGGCAAGGTCTATCTCACCGGCACCACCAAGGGCGTGTTCGCCGGGCAGACGCAGAGCTTTGCCAACACCGAGAACATGTTCGTCACGCAGCTCGACCAGGATGGTTCGGTCGAGTGGTCGAAACAGTTCGGCGGCGTCGAAGGCACTTCGCAGGGCGCCGGTATCGCGGTCGATCCGAACGGCTCGTCGGTGCTCGATGCCCTGGGCCTGCCGCGCGGCAACATTTCGCTGTCGCAGTCGGTGTATCTGGCCGACCAGACGACGGTGCGCGAGGGCGACAGTTTCAAGCTGCAGGTCAGCGCGCTCGGCGTCAGCAACGCGACGATCCGTATCTCCAAGAACGAGACGATGTCGTCGCTGGCGACGAAGATAAACACTTACCTCGGCACCAAGGGCAAAGCCTCGGTGACGTACAACAAGAACGGCGCGGCGCTACGCATCTCGGTGAATGCCGGTGTCGAGGTGAAGCTGAGTAGTGGACCGACAGGCTCCGACGCGCTCGCCGGTCTTGGCATCGATCCGGGCATCATCGTGAAGGATCCCTCGACCAAGAACGGCGTGCCGACCAACACGACCTGGGCCAAGCAGTTGCCGGTCTATGGCCTGTCGATGCCGAAAACCGCTCTGGACATCTCGACCAAGGACGGCGCGAAGGCGGCACGATCGCAGTTGCTGGCGGTGGAAGGTGCGCTGCGCACGGCCTATCGCAAGATCAACACGCCGGTGACGACCGCCTACACCAACACGCAGAGCGGCCAGGCGGCGCCGGCCTATCTCACCAGCCAACTCGGCACGTACAACCTCGCCCTCGCCATGCTGGGCGGTGGCACGAGCGGCGGGACGACGGCGTAGTTTCGCACGCGGGTTGCCATGCGGCGGACGGAGTCGTGGCGGCAACTGACATTGGTTTGTTTGAAACCTCCACCTTCGCTCTTCGAGCTTCGGTGGACAGGCAGGTTTCGCGCGGTTCTCTCGGCGGTGCGTGACAGATCGACGTTGACGCTTGCTCTTTGAGCGGTGCGTGCGTTGCCGTTTTCGTCAGTGACTACGACGGGCTTATGCGCGGACGATCGGTACGCACGTTCGAGTGCGGTCCCAATGGGTGATGCGCCCCCGCATGAGTCTTCAGACCCCTGATGCGGCGGATGAGTTCTTGCTTCTCTCTATGGAGGAGCGCGGGCGGTGAGAGTCATGTCCGTGGCCTTTGGGTTCACGCGGAGGCGCGGAGTTCGCGGAGTTGGGTTTCCGCGGTGAGCGCTGCGTGGGTTGAGAGGTGATTGGCGCGCAGAGGCGCAGAGGGAGCTGCGTTGGCTTAGACGTTGAGTGATGGTCGATAGGGTTGTTGGCGCGCGAAGCGCGCCGGGGGGTTGGTTGAGGCTGACTGAGACAGTGCGGTTGGGCTCGATGACCTCCGCGGCTCCGCGTCTCCCGCCTTCGCCCATTGGGCTACGGCGTGGCAAGCCGCGCGACTCCTTCAGTCTCCACCACCGCCGAACTCTCTGCGGCTCTGCGCCTCTGCGCGCCAAATTGAAGTTGCTACGGTGTTGGAGTTTGAGGGGCGTCCTCCCCCGTCTCGCCTCGCTGGCGCGATGCGAGCCGACCCCTCCAGCTCGCTGCGCTCGTGGAGGGGTGAAGAAGGCGTACTTCTAGAGAA
>DATAHD010000488.1:0-13843 GCA_036263395.1 Rhizomicrobium sp.
GCCCCGCACCGAACCCCATCGTGCCAAAGGTGCCGAAGCGGTCGCCAACGCCGAAGTCGCCGCCCGCTACCACAGTTATGGCGCGTTTCCATCGCGCCTTCTGCTCCTTCTGCCCAGACAGCGTCTTGTCGTGCATCTCGAAATAGGCGTCGGTGAAGGCTTTCGACAGGTACGGCGCGGCGTTGTCGGCAATATGGAACGCATGCCAGGCGCGCAGCGTGCCCAGCGGCGTCGACGCATAAACCGCTGCCAGTTTCGGGAACGCACTCTTCTCCGCGATGATGACGCGCGTAACCTTGGAGAGGTTCGCGTTCGCCATGTAGCCCTTCCAGGCGAAGCCCGGTGTCAGCTTCTGCAACTCGGCCACCGTCATCGGGTTGTAGGTCGCAACCGGATCGCGCTGCTGCACCTTGGTCCAGCTTACGCCGGCGATCCTGGTTTCGAACGCGACGACATCCTTTGCCGCAGCATCCGGGTTCTGCCAGCCCGCCAGCTGCAGCAACTGTGCGACGTATTTCTCATACGCCGTCTTGGTCTCGGCGAACTCCTTGTTCAGGTAGTAATCGCGATCCGGCAGGCCGAGACCGGACTGCGAAAGGTACACTGCGTACTTGCTCGGGTCCTTCAGATCGATGTCGAGATAGATGCCGTACAGGGTCGCTTCGAAATCGACATTGCTGCGCCCCATCATCGCCGCCAGATCATCGCGCGTTTTGGCTTCGCGCACCGCGGCGAGCTCCGGCGCAATCGGCGTTGCGCCCAGCTGCTCGATCCGTGCCTCGTCCATGAATGCGTGATAGAAGGCGCCGACCTTGCCTTCGAGTGTGTTGGGATCGCCGTTCTTGTCGGCGGCCTCGAAGATATCGTGCAGCCGCCCCTCGGTGCGGTCCGTCATCTGCAGGCGCAGCGAATAGGCCGGCTTGTCGGACGGGATCTCCGTCTTGTCGAGCCAGGTGCCGTTGGCATAGCGAAAGAAGTTATCGCCCGGCTTGGTGTTGAAGTCCGCCCCGGCGCTGTCGAAGCCCCACGCGCCGTAGATCGGTTTGTCGCCGTCGCCCAGCGCGGCGAAAGGAAGAAGCACGGTGGCGAGCGCCGCAGCGCGCAGCAGGTTCAGGTGTCTGCCCGACATGAAAAATCCCCCAAGGGTGTTTGCCTTGGGGGATTTCTCGCATGAAAGCGGGGGCGGCCCGCAACACAATTGGTTGAAAGGTTCGGCTGCCTAGCCGTGATCGCTCCACGTCAGCTGCACATTGGTTGCGCCATCGGCTTTGGTCGCAACCACGGTCACGGCGTGGTTCGTCTTCTCGTCCTTGGCGCTGTAGCTCATGCTGTCGCCGCTCGTCATGTCGAGCACGTTGGACATGCCCGATGCGGCGGTGGACTTCTTGTAGAAGTCGATCACGCTCGCCGCCGTGGCGTTGGTCTTGAACATCACCATGCCGCCGGCGTTCTCGCCGCCCGCATTGACGCTGGTCTCGACCGTGGCGCCCGGGAACAGCGGGGCATAGGCCGGCGTCTTCGTGTTGGCCTGCGCGCCGGTGCCCATGGACACGGTGGTCTTGCCGTCGGCGCTCTTGGCGACATAGCTCGCGGAGCCATCGCCCTCCGTCTTCGCGGTGACGGTGCTGCCGTCCGACGTGGTGACGGTCTTCTCGTCGCTGCGGCCGCAGCCGGTCAGCGTAATGGCGGTGGCAAGGAATACAACGGTGGTGATCGTGGCCCGCATGGCGGCTCTCCCCTTATCTCAGCGGGCGGGAGAGTCCCTCAGGTTGACGCTGTACGCAAGACTAGCGCGGAAGCCCGAGGGCCTCGATTCGCGACAGCACCGCGGGCTCCAGCGGCCCCTTCGCCTCGGCCTCCAGGCATTGATCGAGTTCTGTCCGATTTTTAACACCCAGGATGACGCTATCGACGCCCGACATGCTCAGCGCGTAGCGGTGCGCCACAAGCGCCGGGTCCTCACCAAGCTCCTTGCACAGCGCGCGATAGGTGGCGGCGCGCTCGAAGTCCTTTGTCTCCGGATGATTGGCCGACATCGACCGGTCGATCGCAGCGGTCAGCGCGCCCGCCTGCACCGCGCGGATGCCCAGAACGCCAACACCGTTCTTCACCGCCTCGGCGATGATGACGCGCGGCTCCGGATCTTCGGCATAGCTGCGCATCCCGCCCGGACTGTCCATCAGATTGGCCACCGCCTGCACCACCGCCGGCTTTAGCGCATGATTGAGCGCCTTGATGATGGTGCGCGGCACGCCGGTGCCGGTGATCCCCCAATGCGAAATCTTGCCCGCGGCTTTCAACGCCTCCATCGCCGGAATGAACTCGTCGGCATAGCGCGACCACGGCGTCGAAAACTGATCCTGCCGTTCGGGGTGGCGCGCATAGGTGTAGCCGTCCTCACAGATGTTGCTGTGCAGGAAGAACACATCGACATGCGTCAGCCGCATCGCCTTCAGGCTGGCCTCGAGCGACGCCGTCAACCGCCGTGCCGTCTCGCCAACGGGTGCGGTGCCGAGCTGGCATTTGGTCGTGATGCGAATGCCTCCCGGCAGCGTGCCGCCGAACGCCTCGCCGATGATGATCTCGCAATTGCCATACATCGGCGCGGTGTCGATCAGCGTGATGCCGCGGTCCAGGGCATTATGGATGGTGGCAATGGATTCGGCGCGCGAGGTCTCACCCCAGATCTGCCCGATCCCTCCGCCGCCCAAGGTCAACCGGCTGACATCGCCCACCGGTCCCAGTTTCGCCTGCCGCATACTGCTTCTCCCCTGATGGGACCGATCATAGCGGGAATTTGCGCCTTAGAACTCTCCGCTTTCATGCGCTATAGGAGGGCGCAGCGCGGGCGTGGCGGAATGGTAGACGCAACGGACTTAAAATCCGTAGGGCCGGAAGGCTCGTGCCGGTTCAAGTCCGGCCGCCCGCACCATGCCTAGCCAAGAGCCATCTCGGGGTCACCGACTGTCAATACAAGTGCCAAGTAAGCTCGCCGAAAGTTGGCAACAAGCTGCCTCCGACATGGGCTTGGAGATTGTCTCTCCGTTCCGGCTTCAGATGCCTGATAACAGAGAGATTGAGTTTGAAGTGCTCCTCAAGAACTTTGGTGCGAAGAATGGAATGTTGCTGGTCAGCAACTATTCAAAAATTGAAAAAGTTATGTCGATAATCCTCGAGATGGGATACGGATGTTCGGTTCTCTCTCCGTCGCTCGAAAGCTATCGCTATAGCCGAGAAGACTATGAAGATGTTCTCGCCGATTGGGGATGGTCGGGGCCGGCAGCGGACGAACCTACGTGGTTGAAGAAATTTTCTGGAGAAAACTGAAGTCCTCCGACACCAACGTTAAAGCGCGAATTTGACCGCGACGCAGGTGCCGGTGGGGCGGGGTTCGTAGGCGATCTCGGCTTTCAGCGTCTGCGCCATCGCGTGAACGATGCGGGTGCCGAGGCCGGAGCCTTTGATTTCGCCTTCGCCGCTCCAGCCGATGCCGTCGTCTTCGACCGCGACGCGCAACGCATTGTCGTCCACTGCTTCGGCCCACACGCGGATTTCGCCGGTGCCGTCGGCGTAGGCGTACTTGAACGCGTTGGTGACAAGCTCGGTGACGATCACGCCGAGCGACACAACTTTGTCGGTGGCGAGTGCGATGTCCGATTTCGCGGGAATGAAGGTCAGCCGATGGCGGCCTTCTGCACTCAGCGTGATCGCAAGCTCATCGATCAGCGATCCCAGATAGGCATTCACCTCGACGCTGCGCACATCGGAGGAGGTGTAGAGGCGCCGATGCACACCGGCGATGGCGGAGATGCGGGCCTGCGTTTCGCGCAGCATCTCTTTCGCCGTCGGGCTGTCGGCGGCGTGGGCCTGCATCTGCACCAGCGACGACACCATGGCGAGTGAGTTCGCGACGCGATGGTTCACCTCGCGCAGCAATGTCTCTGCGCGGTCGCGCGCTTCGCGGATTTCGCGCTGCGCTTCTTCCGCGGCGCGCTTCAGCTTCTCCTGCTCCATCGCGGTGCGGATCGCTTCGCGCAGCAGTTCGCGGTAGTGCCCCTGCACATCCTTCCACACATAATCGACGGCGCCGGCCTTTAGTGCCGCCACCGCAACGCGCGCATCTTCGGAGCCGGTCACATAGATGATCGGCGGCGCCTGCTCGAGGCTGCGGATCTTCGGGATGAGATCGAGACCGACTTCGTTGGTCAGATTGTGATCGAGCGCGACCACATCGTACGCGCCGCCATCGCCCAGCCGCGCGAGCGCGTCCTCGCTCGTCTCCACCGTCTCCACTGCATAGCCGTGCGGCGCCAAGGCCCGGTTCAGCAGAATGCCAAGCCCCGCGTCGTCATCGATGTAGAGGATGCGGACCTTCTCAGACATCTACTCGGTCGTCGGAACCTGCATCACGGAAAAGAACAGGCCGAGCTGCCGGATCGCGTTGGCAAAGCCTTCGTAGTCGACCGGCTTGGTGATGTAGACGTTGGCGCCGAGATCGTAGCAGCGTTGGATCTCACGTTGATCGTCTGTCGTGGTCAGCACCACCACCGGCGAGCGCTTGAGATGCGCGTTCTCTTTGATCTTCGCCAGAATGTCGACGCCGCTCATGTCCGGCAGGTTGAGATCGAGCAGCACCAGCAGCGAACTTCCGGCATGGGCCGTACCGGCGCCGTCCGCGCCGAGCAGATAGTCGAGCGCCGCGGTTCCGTTCGTGAACGGAATGATCTGGTTGTTGACGCCGGCACGGCGGATGTTGCGCTCGATCAGCGTGGCGTGGCCTTCGTCGTCTTCGACCATGACGATAATGACGGGCAGGCCGACGGAATTGGGACTCATGCTGTGCTACCGGATTCTGTTGGAAGGGTTCTGGGCAACGTTACCTGAAAGGTCGAACCTTGACCAAGTTTCGAGCTGACGGTGATGTCGCCGCCAAGCCTTCGCACCAGAGCGCGCACGTTGGCAAGTCCAATTCCTTCACCTGGTTTATCCTGACGCCCGGCGCGGCGGAAAAGCTCGAAAACCCGTTCCAGATCCTGCTCCGCAATGCCGCGCCCGTTATCGATAATCCGCAGGTTAACCCGATTGCCTATGCTGTCGGCCTCGACCTTAATGAAGCCCGGCCGTCCCGGCTGCAGATACTTTAATGCGTTGTCGATCAGGTTGCTGAACACCTGCTCCAGCGCGAGGCGGTCGGAGCGCAAGACCGGCAGGCTGCGCGCGAGTTCCACGACCGTCTGGGTCTCGTCGATCTGGTGTTTCAGGCTGGCGAAGATGTTCTCAAGAACCGCTCGCAGATCGACGTTTTCCGGTACGAGTTCCCGTCGTCCTTCACGCGACAGCTTCAAGATCGCGTTGATTAGCCTGTCCATCTTGTTGGTGGAGGAACGGATGAACCCGACAGCTTCCGGGATGCTCTGATTGGTGGCTTCCAGCGCCGCCGGTTTCAGATCGATTGTTTCCGCTGCGAAATAGTCCTTCAGCGCCTTGCCGCCGATTTCCAGTTCGCTGGTGAAGCCCATGATGTTCACCAGCGGCGCGCGCAGATCGTGGCTGACGATATAAGCGAAACGTTGGATCTCATCATTGGCGCGGGCGAGGGCGGCGGTACGGGTTTCGACCCTCTGCTCCAGCGTTGCGTTCAACGCTTCGACTTCGCTGCGTGAACGGTTCGCATCGTTGATATAGCGCAACAGAAGGACGATTGATGCGGCGGAGAAGATGAAGATCAGAACACCGCCGGTCAGCGTCACGGCGCGCAACGTGCGCGAGTTGTTGTTCAAATTGGTCATGCTGGCGGCGACCAACCGCTCGGCATCGTTGATGATACTTTTCAGCTCCCGGCGCGCACCGTCCATCAGCTTCTTGCCGCGGTCGGTCCGGACGATTTCGAGAGCCTTATTGCGCTGACCCGCCTGCACCAAGGTCACGGTGGCGTCGAGTTCGGCGATTTTGCCCCGCGTGAGAACGGTCAACCTTTGGATCGCGGGACGCACTTCCGGATAAATGCGGCTTATCTCGTTCAGGCGCGTCAGCGTCGTTGCAACACTGGCCTTCGCGCCAAGATATGGCTTTAGATAGGCGGGATCCTGGGTGAGAAGATAGCCGCGTTGCCCCGTTTCTGCATCCAGCAGCACCTCAAGTTCGGTCGATGCCGCGGTGCGGATGACGCGGGCGCGGATCACCGTATCGCTGAGCGTCGCCGTTGAACTCGCGAGCCATGCTGCGGTCAGAATAACGACCAGCAGCACCATCGCGCCCGCACCCATCAGGACAAGCGGCAGGAACGACGCCCGGCGCGTCAGAAAATCAAACATCATGCGAGTGGCACCCAAGAGGCGCATAAAAATGCGCCTCTTGTGTTTGAAGCAAACCGCCGCCGCTGTCGACAGCGCTTCAGAAAACCGGATCGATCGGCGCGATCGGCGGCTCGTTCATCTCGATGATGCGGCCGGCGGCTATGCAGCGGTCTTCGCGGAACTTTGCCGACAGGATCTGCACCCCCATTGGCAGGCCGTCACTCACGCCCATCGGCACCGCCAGCACCGGCAGACCCAGCACCGGCAGGCCCAGCTGAAATCGGAACTTGTGCATGACGTCCTTCATCGCGTCGGCGCCCTGCACATCGCAGCCTACAGCCAGCGACCGCGCACCGAGTGCGGGCAGGATCACCACGTCATAGGTGCTGAGGAATTCGCTCCATTTGCGAAGGATGGTGTCGCGCTCGCGCATCGCCGCCAGGAAGCGTTGAGCATCGTTATGGCCCATCAATTCGGTGAAGGCGCCGAACGCGGCGGCCATGCCGTCGTCGCCGATCTTCGAGGCGAGCGGCGACAGGGTGAAGCCAAACTCGCACATCGCGATATCGCCCCACAGCGGCACCAGCCGCTCCATCGACGGCGGCGTCGCCTCATCGACGGTGTATCCGGCTTCTTCAAGATACCCGCCGGCACACCGCACAGCCGCTTTCGTCACATCGGGCAGATCGTCTTCGATCACCAGCGCTGCGCGTTTGGTGCCTGCCGGTCCTTTCAGCGGCGCGTCGGTCCACAGCGGATCCCGGGCGTCGCTTGCCGCCATGATCGACAGCGCCAGTTCGGCATCGCGCACCGAGCGGGTCAGCGGTCCGTTCACCGCCATCAACTGTCCCGCAAAGCCGCGGTCCGCGGTGCGCGCGCCGGTCTCGTTGAATGCTGCGATGCGCCCGATGGTCGGTCGCAATCCGACAAGCCCGTTGCAGTAGGCCGGCCAGCGGACCGAGCCGCCGATGTCGTTGCCCTGTGCAATCGCGCCGATGCCGACGGCGAGCGACGATCCCGCCCCGCCGCTCGACCCGCCGCAGGTCACATCTTTATTCCACGGGTTCAGCGTCAGCCCATGCAGCGCATTGTCGGTGGTGAGGCGCATGGAGAACGCGGGCGCATTGGTCCGCCCGATCACGATGGCGCCCGCTTTGCGTAGGGTGCCGATGACCGGGTTGTCTTCATTGGCGATCAGGTCTTTCGCCATCAGCACGCCGTTGTCGGTCGGCAGGCCCTCCTGATCGGTGTTGATCTTGGTGGTGATCGGCACGCCGTGCAGCGGCCCGACCGCCGCGCCGCCGCGCAGCCTGGCATCGGCCGCATCCGCCTCAGCCAGCGCCTGCTCGGAGAGGTCGCGCACCACAGCGTTGAGGGCCGGATTCACTTTATGCATGCGGTCCAGATGCGCCTGGACGGCCTCACGGGCCGAAATGTCCCGTTGGCGGATCAGCCCGGCCAGTTCCGTCGCATCGAGTCGCCACAAATCGCCAGCCATGCTTTATCTCCCCCGCTCCGGCTGGCAATCTCGGCCAATCCTGCGGCCGGCGCAAAGGGCCGCGGCCCAGCGGTTCCGGGCAAAACCGCCCCGAAAACCCCGGCGTTTGACAGGGGAAGGCGCATAAGTATATTGCGCGCCTTCGCGAGGGGGGGACCCCTTCAAGAATGCCCGTTTTCCGCCAGATTTTGGAAGCTTCATGAGCAAACGCACGTCCGCGAAATACAAACTCGATCGCCGCATGGGCGAGAGCGTCTGGGGTCGGCCGAAGAGCCCGGTCAACAAGCGCTCCTACGGCCCGGGCCAGCACGGCCAGCGTCGCGCGAAGAAGCTGTCGGACTACGGCACCCAGCTGCAGGCCAAGCAGAAGCTCAAGGGCTACTACGGCAACATCACGGAGCGTCAGTTCCGCAAGTACTACACCGAGGCGTCGCGCCGTCAGGGCGACACCGGTGAGAACATGATCGGCCTGCTCGAGCGCCGCCTCGACGCCGTCGTGTACCGCGCCAAGTTCGCGCCGACGCCGTTCGCCGCGCGCCAGATCGTCAGCCACGGCCATGTGAAGGTGAACGGCCGCCGCGTGACCATCTCCTCTTATCAGGTGAAGGAAGGCGACACCGTCGAACTCACCGCGAAGGCGAAGGAAATGGCCCTCGTCCTCGAATCGACCAAGAGCCCAGAGCGTGACGTTCCGGACTATGTCGAAGCCAACCACGACAAGATGAGCGCCAAGTTCGTCCGCTCGCCGAAGCTGGCCGACGTGCCGTACGCTGCCCAGATGCAGCCGCATCTGATCGTCGAGTTTTACTCGCGCTAATCTTTCGCGCGATCCGAATCGGAAGAGAGACCGTAGAGCGATCTGCGGTCTCTTTTCTTTTGTGCGCAGCGGAGGAACGACAATGCGTTGGCTGATGGCTGCCTTGCTGTTGTTCGCGCTGCCTGTGGCAGTGCTGGCCGATACCGCGCGTCCGCCGCAGGTGGCGTTCCTCAACCATAGCTTTGCCGTGCTGGATGCCGAAACAGCGGATGCGATTGAGCATTCGGACTATCTGAAGACATTCGGCGTGGTGGAGGTGCAGACAACCGTCGCCAATGCCGGCGAGACCTGGCGGGGGCGCTATCTCTCCGGCCGCCAGACCTATCTCGAATTCTTCGGCCCAGCGGATCTGAAAGATGCTCCGGCTGGATCGACGGGCTTTGCGATCTCGCCGGACAAAGCCGGCGGTCTCGCTGTTATGAAGACGCGCTTGATTAGAAATGGCATGGCGCATCCCGATGCCGCACTGCGCACCAAGCAACTCGGAAAGGATCAGGTCCCCTGGTTCAATCTGATTGCGCCACCGGGTGAGCCGAAGTGGTTGTCGGTGTGGGCTATGGAATATGTCCCGAGCTACTTTGACGATCCGCGCGCCGGCAAGGAGCCTGCCGAATATCCCGGTGACATCAGCCGCGAGCGTTACCGCTCCGATGCCTATACCGGCAAGCTGATGCGTGATGTGTCCACGATAGAGATCGGTGCGGCGGTAGACGACATCGCCATGGCGCGTTCGATGCTTGTAGCCGCGGGGTTCCGAGTAACGGTACAGGCTGACGGCCTGACGGCGCGCGATGCGGACACGACGATCGTGCTCAGAAAAGTATCGGACGCGGATGCCGGTATGCGGCGCATCACGTTCAGGCTCAACCGGCAGGCAGCCGAGGTGCATGTTGAGCAGATCGGTCACTCCACCCTGACCGTTGGCTCCGGCGCAGAAGCGGTCTGGGTTTTCCAGCCGCAACATTAGCATTCCAACCAATTGGCGCGGCACACTTCCTTCTGCCGCATATGATCCAAACCGCTCCTGCGCGTATAAGGAGGCAGCGCCAAACCCGCTGGCTTTGCGCAGCGGAAACTGGAGGACAAACAATGGCCGACTATCACACCACCCGCAGCACCATCACGACCGCCGGTGCCGACAAGCTGCTCGAAGCCGCCGTCGCGAAGGCGAACGAGATCAAGGTGCCGATGTGCATCGCGATCGTCGATGAGAGCGGCATCCTCAAAGCCTTCCGCCGCATGGATGGTGCACAGCTTCTCAGCGTCGATATCGCCCAGAACAAAGCCTTCACCGCGATCAGCTTCGGCATGCCGACGCACGCCTGGCACGACTTCATCAAGGACGACGCGCCGCTGCTGCACGGCATCGTGCACACACCGCGCCTCGTGGTGTTCGGCGGCGGCTATCCGATCAAGGTCGGCGATGCGGTGATCGGCGGCATTGGCGTCAGCGGTGGCCACTACACCCACGACATGCAGGTCGCCGAAGCCGCGCTCGCCGCGCTGGCCTGATCGTCACGCGACTCGGCGATAAAGTGCTGGCGGCCACAGAGGCGAAATCGCCTCAAGCCGCCAGTACTTGCCATTGCACTTGTCCGTGAAGCGATAGATGTTTTCCGCATCGTTCGCTTCGCACAGCGTGTCATCGCTCGTTTGCAGCAGCAGCGTGTTGGGCTGATCCGCGAAGGCGAGGCCACCATCCGTCGCAACGATATCGCGACGCACACCGCCAATCTCGAACGTGCCGGTAAATGCGTCCGGCGCCTGCGTGCCAATCGTCTGCGGCGCAGCAGCATCCGGCAGGTCTAACCCACACCGCAGCAACAGCCGCGTTAGGCGATCCATCGGGAAGAGAAAGAGGTTCGCCAGCACAATCGTCGTGACGCTCGCATCGCGCAGATGCGCCATGTGCGACGCGAAGCCGCTGAGCCCGCCGGTGTGGTGATAGATGCGATGCCCGCGATACTCCGCGGTGCCATAGCCGAAGCCATAGGGAAATTCGCTGCCGTCGTTCAGGCGCACCGGGACAAGCATCTCGGCAAACGACTCCGCACCGATCAGCCGATGCGCCCACATCGCGGCATCCCACGTCGCAAGATCGTCCGCCGTCGACGCGAGCCCACCAGACGCGTGGTAATAGGTCGGGCTGATATACGACGCATTCTCGATCCCGCGACGCCCGCGCTGATAGCCCGCCACGCGCTTCGGCACGATCGGCTCATCGAACAGGTAGAACGTGTTCGCCATGCCGAGCGGATCGAACATCTCCGCTTTCAGGAAGTCGCGATACTTCTGCCCACTGATCCGCTCGATGATCGCGCCAAGCAACACATAGCCGGAATTGCTGTAGGCGTAGCGCTCGCCCGGCTCGAACTCGAGCGGACGCGCCGCGATCAGTTCGAGCAGCTTCGCGAGTGACAGATTCTGCCGCGATATCTCGCGATGCGTCTCCGGACTCGCCTTGTCGCGGCAAAGACCGGACGTGTGATTGAGCAGCTGCCGCACCGTGATGCGCCGCCCGCGCGTTGGAAAATCCGGAAGATACGTTTCAAGCGGCGCATCGATCGACACCAGCCCGCGCTCTTTCAGCATCATGATCGCGACGGCCGTGAACTGCTTCGTCAGCGAAGCAATCGGAAACACCGCGTCCGCTGGCATCCGGGTGCCCCACTCGATGTTCGCGAGGCCATAGCCTTTGCGGAAGACGGTCACGCCGTCCTTCACGATGGCAAGAACCGCGCCCGGCCCATCCGGCGCAATCTCCCGCGCCATCGCGGCATCGATACGGTGTTCGAGATCGGTCATGCGGCCCTCGCGAAGCAGCTACGGGGCCGGAAACCTATACAGCTATTTTATCGCCGGGCAGTCTTGATCTCATCCCGGCGAACAGGCACTTTACCTGTACCGGATGCCGCCAGACAGCGCCGGGATCACCCCACATCGAACCGGCTGCGATAACGCGCGAACCGCGCTGTGATCTCGTCGCGGTTGAGACCGAAATCTTCCGGTGTGAAACGCTGCGCGCCGTGCTTTTCGGTCAGCGCTTGCAGCCGCTCTTCGGTTGCAGCCTGTGTGGCGGCGGACCATTCGACATCCGCGGCACAGCAGATGGCGCGCACCGTCGCGATCGGGTCGGCGACAAGTTCGGGGAAGGCAATGTCGGTGATGCGCATCGTGCGATTGGCATCGCGTGCGTCCATCGCACGGTCGAACCAACGCGCCGTCATCTCGAACTGATAGCGCCCCACATCCGCTGCATCGACGCTATCGCTGTAGGTGGAGCGGAACGTCGCGAAAAGGCTCGCGCCCGACGTCACCGTCTGCACCACATCGCGGTGCAGGTGCACGATGTGCGCATCGGGAAATGCGGCCAGCAGGCTCGGCAGTTCGGCGGTGTGCGCCGGCGCTTTCAGGATCCAGCGCCGCTCGCTCTCGTCCTGCAACAGCCGCAGGATATCGCCATAGCGGCGATAACTGCCGCGCAGGTCCTGTGTCAGCAGCCAAGCGGCATAACCCGGCGCGCGCAATGTCGAGGTGAAGCCCCAGTTGCGAAAGTCGGTACCCATCGCGAGCACACACTCTTCCGCCAGCCGTCCACCCGACGGATGAATCTGCTGCATCGCCGGATTGAGCAGATGCAATCGCTGATGCGCCGCTTCACCCGCATCGATCAACGCCTCGTGCTCCGTCGCCTCCAATCCGGCAAACCGCCACGGCGCGGAAAGTTCGGAGGGATACGCCGCGCGCAATCCCGGCACCGCGGCCAGCAATCGCTGCAACAGCGTGGTCCCGGTGCGCCAGCCACCAATCACAAAGATCGGCCGCTCGATAACACGTCCGCGCACATCCGGCGCCTGCGCCAACGCCCGCGCCATCGCGCGCCGAGCCTGCAACCGCCCAATCGCCGATCCCGCCATGCTGCGCGCACCAAGCGCATTCAGCGCACCGTCTTCGCGCGCGGATTTCAGATAGACGGAAAGGCCTTCCTTCCAGTCGCGATCGTCATCCTCCGCCAAGCCACCCTTCGCAAACGCCGCCGCTATCACCGCATCAGGTGAAAGATCGTAGCGCTCCGGACGCGCGGCGCGGTCCGCTTCCGCCGCCTGATAGATCGCCTGCGCCTCAGGGCTGCGCGCTGGTGCCGTCCACACGGGCTTAGCCCTTCAGCTCGGAAACTGGCACAACGCGCGCCGTCGGCAACACCGGCGTCGTCGCCGGTTGCAGCCATCGGATCACGAACAGGCCGAACCGTCGCGCTTCGGTGTCGAGCCAGTTGGCGACACCGGGATCTTCGCCCGCGATCACAATGCGGAAACGTCTATCCGCCTCCGCCTTCACCCGCGGCCCCGTCAGCGAAACCTGCCGGTTGCGATAATCGAGCGAGTTCAGAAACCGACTGTAGAGCAGCACGCTCCAATGTCGTGCCTGCACCGCCTGTCCATCGATCACCAGTGCCTGTCCCGGCTGCAAATCCCACGCGCCGCGCTGATAGTGGATGCCCGGCTCGGTATAGACCGCGCCGCCCTGCATCTCCGACCATTCGCGCAAGCCATTGCGCACTTCGCCGTCCAGGCTGCTGCCGCGCGCCATCACCTTCGACGCGCGATCCAGCGTCAGGCCCATGTTGCTGAGCCGCCGCGCAAATCGCGCAGGCTCGATCATCGGCGATGGCGGCACCGGGTCGAGGCGCGTGATCGTGCACGATCCATCCATCGCCGCCGGATCGTCATAGAACTGGCGCACCCACACCATGTTGGCGCCATCCGGTATCGGCGCCCACTGTCCGTCGGCATCGGCTTCGGCGCCGCCAAGCGTCAGCGAGAATCGCCCTGCGCATCGCGCTTCAGATCATCCGACGTCACGCGCGCGACCGTCTGCGCTTCCAGCCCCGCACCGGCATACACGTTGATCGAGGTGAACACCGCGCCGCGCGCCACGCCGTCGATGCGATAGCGTCCACCACGCGCAATCTCCGCCACCAAGTACAGGCAGTCGGGATTGTCCATGTAGAACTTCTGCCGCCACAGATTGAACGGTGCGAGCTCCGGCTTCGCGTCGTCCGCCTCCAGCCGCCCCAGCTGATTGGCCAGCGCCCGCGCCAGCGCGCGAAAGCCATCGGCGCGTTCCTCCGGCGAAAGGTCGGCGCTCGCATCCGCCATGCGCCGCCCGGCCTCGCCAAGGCTGGTCACGAAGGTCTGCCACGCGGCATGGGGATCGCCGCTGTTCTCCGGT
>DATAHD010000489.1:0-4566 GCA_036263395.1 Rhizomicrobium sp.
CATGCCGGTGATCAAGGATCTGGTCCCGGACCTGACGAACTTCTACGCCCAGTACGCCTCCATCCAGCCGTATCTGCAGACCAAGTCGGCGACGCCGGAAAAGGAATGGGCGCAATCGCCGGAGGAGCGCCGCAAGCTCGACGGTCTCTATGAATGCATTCTCTGTGCTTCGTGCTCGACCTCGTGCCCGAGCTATTGGTGGAATTCCGACCGGTTCCTGGGGCCGGCGGCGCTGTTGCAATCGTATCGCTGGCTGGCGGACAGCCGCGATGAAGCGACGGGCGAGCGTCTCGACAATCTCGAGGATCCTTTCCGGCTCTATCGCTGCCACACGATCATGAACTGCGCGAATACCTGCCCGAAAGGTTTGAACCCGTCGCAGGCGATCGGCGAGATCAAGCAGATGTTGGTGAAGAGAAGCGTTTGATTTTCATTCGCAGTCTTGACACTTAATCTACCGTGATGTGATCGCCCCGGCTGTGCAATCCTGACGGCGGTGTTAACCTCCTTAGGACTCGGCATCGCTCGATGCCGCTACCCGGGGGACTATCCATGACATGTTTGAAAAGCGCAGTGTCTGCGCTCGCCGTTCTGGCATTCGCCGCATCAACCGCAAACGCAACGGGCTTTTCGCGCCCGATTCATCCGCTGCACCCGACGGGTCATGTCGGAGCGCACAACGCGCCGCTGACCAACGCGCGCAGTACGCCGACCGTTACGTCCGGAACGTGGACGCCGCTGACCAACCCGTTCCCGGGTAGCTCATTCCCCGATACGGCGCTTCTGCTGACCGATGGCACCGTGATCATGCACGGTGGTTGCACGCGCGAGTGGTGGCGTTTGACGCCGGACAACAAGGGCAATTACGCGAAGGGCACGTGGACGCAAATCGCGATGCTGCCCAAGGGGTATCTGCCGCTCTATTTCGCGTCGCAGGTTTTGTCCGACGGCCGCGTGATCATGAACGGCGGCGAGTACATCAACTGCAATCCGGTGTGGTCGAATGCCGGCGCGATCTATGACCCCGTGGCCGACAAGTGGACCAGCGTGACGCCGCCGCCGGGTTGGAACAATATCGGTGACGCGCAAAGCACAGTCTTGTCGGACGGCAGCTACATGCTTGCCGACCTCAACTTTGATGCGGTGATTGCGTCGATCTCCGGCAACACGGTGACGTGGACGCCGACAGGCACAGGTAAGGGCGATCGCTATAATGAAGAGGGCTGGACGATCATTCCGGACCAGCGCCTGTTCACGGTCGACGCCAATCGCGCGCTCGATACCTCGAACTCGCAGACGGAAATTTACACCCCGTTGACGGGTACATGGACCACGGTGAAGCAGGCCCCGGCACAGTTCACCGATCCTGTGGCACACGAGATTGGACCTGGCGTGCTGATGGCAAGTGGTAAAGTCTTCCAGCTCGGCGCGAACTCCTGCGCAGATCCATCGTGCCCCGGCCACACCGGCCTCTACGATCCCGCCAAAAACAAGTGGACGCTGGGTCCGGATATCCCGGGCGATGAAGCTGGCCTCCACAACGTGTCTGACGGTCCGGCCGCACTGCTGCCGAACGGTCACGTTCTCTTCCAGGCAAGCCCAAATGCCGGCTCGAACTTCAACACGCCGTCGCACTTCTACGAGTTCGACGGCACCAGCATCGTGCAAGTGAACGAGCCTTCGTCGGCGCCGAATATCGCGGCCTATGAGGGACGTATGCTTCTGTTGCCGAGCGGACAGGTGTTCTGGAGCGCGGACGTTGGCGATGTTGAGGTCTACACGCCAACCGGCAAGCCTGTTGCCAAAGCGGTTCCGACGATCATTTCCTCGCCGGCCACGGTCAAACAGGGCAAGAGCAACTACTCGATCTCCGGCACGATGTTCAACGGCGTGTCGGAAGGCGCGTACTATGGTGATGACGCTCAGTCGTCCACCAACTATCCGATCGTGCGCATCAAGAACAACGCGACGGGCCATGTCTGCTTCGCCAAGACTCACGACTTTTCCAAGCGCGGTATCGGCGTTGTCGGTGAAACGGTAACGGCGCAGTTCAACATTCCGGCGGCAACACCGAGGACCGGTATCCTTCCGTGCGAGACCGGCGCCAGCACGTTGCAGGTGATCGTAAATGGTATTCCGTCCGCGAAGGTCAACGTCACGGTGAACGCAGGTTGATAAGAGCGGCGAAGATGGGTGGGCTCCCGCCGTCTTCGCCGGTTCACCCCTTTAGAGCGGCCCGCAACCGTGTTGGTAGCGGGCCGTTTTTGTTAAACGGCACGGACGATCCTTGCGTAGATCGCTCGGGTCAGAACCGCGATTGTTGCGCCGGCAAACACCGAGGCGCTCTCGTGCGATTGGGCGAACAGGCCGATGTCCGTGATGGTGGTGCGTGCCGCATCGGCATAGGGGATGTGCGAAAGCCAGCTGCAGACGTTGAGACACCAGGTTTCCATTCGCTCGATGTCGAGTGAAGGCAGCATCTGCCAGATATTGACGACGTAATCGCCCAGAGATTCCGAGCCGTTGTTTGTTGCTACGGGCACTGCCGCAATACCGCCAGCGCTGGCCGCAACCGCAATGTGAGACCGTCGTACCTTGATGGCCGGGACGGGGATCGGCGGCGTGATGTGTTCCGCCTGGATCGGCGATGTGATCCCCTTGAGCGGCGGTAGGTTGATAGGCTGTGCGGTAAGCGCGGATATTCCGCTCTTCGCTTCTCCCGGCGCGCATAAGAAGAGTTCACGTTCCGCAAGGCGGCGGCGTTCGAGACCGCGGAACGTGCGCGCGCGTCCGCGAACATGGCCTTTCACAAAGCGCTGCATCGCTTCTGCTGCTTCTTTGCGATCACCGCTATTTAGCCGGCGGAGGCAGGTGGAACGCGAGAACGTCGGCCCGCCGATGTTGAAAACGAGCGAGACCAGGGCGGAGTATTCATTGTCGTTGAGCGGGACCCGCACCAGCTTCAGCACGTCCGACTGCGCGTCGTTCAAATCGCGGCGTAATAGTTCGTCCGCCTGTTCGGGCGTGACGGTGTCGCCAAGTCGTACTTTGCCGGTGTGACCATAGCCAATCGTTACAACACCAACCGGATCGACATAGGCATCGAGCCGCAGGGTTTCGAAGTGCTTAATGAGGGAAATTCCCTCGGGTGTGAGCGCCGTGCTCATGTGACATTCCGTTCCACGGCGGCCGGTATCTGCGGCAGGGTGAGCCCATGTACGCTGCAATACGATGCGACGCTGGTGAGGCCGAGAACGATAAGGGCTTTGAGTTGGCGCCAGATTGGACGACGCTGGTTATGCTCGATTACGCGCGAGGGCATGGTTGGAGTTTCTCCGTGGAAACAATGCGCGCAGCTTATGAAGTGTTGCAGAACTGCGGTTGCGTTTTGTCAGGCTCCGCGGGTTCCCCTATCAGGGTCTGATCCGATCAGGGAATCTGCGCATGAGGCGAGCGCGTTGAGAATTTGGAAAGGTCCTGTCGTGATTTGCGACGACGACCGGTGTCTGGAGATGAACACATGAACACGACGATCACGCCGGGACTTCGACTGCTATGTGTGTATCGCGCTTCGCTGGAGCGGGTGCAGCACGACACCGGGACGGCGCAGTTCGGACGGCGGATGATTGCCGTCGTGACCGGCGGGGAGTTCGAAGGCGAGCGGTTGCGCGGGACGGTTCTGAACGGCGGCGGCGACTGGGCATTGATCGACGATGCGCGCGATGTGCTCAGGCTCGATGCGCGGGTGACGTGGCAGACGCATGACGGCGCAAAGATTTATGTCAGCTACACCGGCGTTTTCCGACCGTATTCGGAAGGGCCGAAGCAGTTCGCGCGCGGCGGCACGGTGACGGTGCAGGATCGGCTTGAGCTTTATTTCCGCACGCGGCCGGTATTGGAGACCGGCGACGCGCGGTATCTGTGGTTGAACGATATTGTGTGCGTGGGCGTCGGCCTCGTGACGCCGACCGGTGTGGCGTATGAGATTTATGAGGTGCTGTAGCGAGGCCATCTCCCCTGCGCAGCGGGGGAGTGCTGAGCAAAGCGAAGCGAGGGGGGCGGTTAGCTATTCACCTCTGTTACCGACCCCACCGTCTCGCCGCTTTGCGGCGAGACACCTCCCCGTTTCACGGAGAGGATAAGAGTTCACTTTGCTGTCAGTCCCACTGTGTGCCCGGGGCGGCCAGCGGCGTCGAAGTAGAGGCGGCCGTCGGCTTCCTGATACTGCAGCACCGTGACGGCGCCGTTTGCGGCGGGCGCTGAACGGACGACCTTGTGCTGGTAGGCGACGGGTTTGCCGTCTCGCAGCGCTTCGGTGATCACACGGCCGGTGAGACCGCCTTTCGGGGCGATGGTGAGGCCGAGGATGTGCGCGAGCGTCGGGTTGATGTCGGCGTTGCTGATCGGTGTGGGATCGGCGTAACCGCTCTTGAAGTCGGGACCAAACGCGGCCTGGAAGTTGCGGGTATCGGCGCGGCTGAGGGTGCCATGCATGCCCTGGCCGGTGGAGAGGCTGGTGTCGGCCATCTCTGCCGCACACATCAGGAGCGGTGTGCAGCCGGGGAT
>DATAHD010000490.1:0-3654 GCA_036263395.1 Rhizomicrobium sp.
AACCAGCGCGGGAAACGGTCGATCGTCTCGGTATGAATCCAGAATTGATAGACGAGGTTCACGCCATGCGCGAAGCCGATCATCGGCAGCGGAAAGCCGATCAGGACCATCGGCGCGATGAAGAGCACACCGGGCAGCGCAAGGACGCCGAACCACGGCTGACGCAGCGCGGTGGAGAGATTGTAGTGCTGGCTAGAATGGTGATTGACGTGGTCGGCCCACAGCCAGCGGATGCGATGCGAGGCGCGGTGCCACCAGTAATATCTGAGATCATCGAGCACGAAGCAAAGGGCGAGCGCCGGAAGCGACCAGCCGATGGTCATCAGGCGATAGGGTTCGATGGCGTGGTTGAAGGCCGAATAGGCCGATTGGATGTGGGCGTAGAAGAACACGACGCCGATGAGGGTTGGCACCACAACGCTGCCCAAGCCCATGAGCAGGCTGGTGGCGGTGTCGCGCGCCTCGAAGCTGCCGCCGCGACCGGTGACGCGGATGAAGATCATCTCCGCGATGACGAACACGATGAACAGCGGTGTCGCGATCTCGGTCGGATTGGGAAGGTGCTGCCACCACATAATCAGGCCGCGCGCAGACGCGCTTCCCACAGCTTCGCCAGATCGTCGTCGGCAAAGGTGATCCGGGCGCGGGGCAGGGTGAAGTCGGCAAGACGCAGGGTGAGCGTAGCGCCGTCGCGGATCAGGCGCTTCACCACACCATGCTTCAGCGCACGGGTGGCGAGGCCATCGCCGCGCGCGACGACGAGATGCAGCACGCCATCGCGGGCATCTTCCACCAGCGCAACATGATGGGCCGCGTCGAGGGCCGCATCGCCGGCACGGAAGCCCGCGATCTCATCGCGCAGGCGGCGGATCGCGTCGGAGGCACTCGCAATGGTCGCGGCGCGAAAGCCGAACAACATCACGTTGAGGCCGACGAGCAGCGCAACACCGCCGATGGAGCCGAGAAGATAAAGCGCGTTCATGCCGTTGCACCCCTTCTTGGCGCGGCAATGGTTATGCCTTAAGCAAACGCGACAGAAAAGTGTCGGCGACAGCGGGCAAGGGGGAAGCAAATGGCGGGCAAACCTGCGAAGGGGCGGGGATTCCATCCCATTCATCTGCTGTTGCTGCTGCCGTTCATCGCGGTGTTGTGGGTGCCGTCCTACAACAGTGTCGAGCCGTCGCTGGCCGGTATCCCCTTCTTCTACTGGTATCAGCTGCTGTGGATTCCACTGGGCGCGCTGATCCTGCTGCCGGTTTATCTCGTCGAGGAACGCCGCGCGAAGAAGGATGACGCGCCGTGAGCCTCAACCCTGTCGCGATCTCCATCTTCATCGTTCTGTTTGCCGTCGTCACGATCATCGGTTTCGGCGCGTCGCGCTGGCGGGCCGGCGATCTGACGAAGATCGACGAGTGGGGCCTTGCCGGGCGCCGCTTCGGCACATGGGTGACGTGGTTCCTGCTCGGCGGCGATCTCTACACCGCCTACACCTTCATCGCGGTGCCGTCGGCGCTGTTCGCGGGTGGAGCGCAGGGCTTCTTCGCCGTGCCCTACACGATCTTCGTCTACCCGATGCTGTTCGCCGTGTTTCCACGGCTGTGGGCGGTGGCCCACGCCAAAGGCTATGTCACCGCGGCGGATTTCGTGCGCGGGCGGTTCGGCTCCGGCACGCTGGCGCTCGCCATCGCGGTGACTGGCATTGTCGCGACGATGCCGTACATCGCGCTGCAGCTGCTCGGTATCGAGGTGGTGCTTGCGGGTCTCGGCATTCACGGCGAGTGGCCGCTGGCGATCGCGTTCGCGATCCTGGCCGTCTACACCTATTCGAGCGGATTGCGCGCACCGGCGCTCATTGCCGTGGTGAAGGACGTGCTCATCTACATCACGGTGATCGCCGCCGTGGTTTACATCCCGGGCAAGCTGGGTGGCTATGCGCAGATCTTCGCGAGCGTTCCGGCGCCGAAGCTGCTGCTCAGCGGACCGACCGCGACGAGCCTCGGGCAGCAGGCTGCCTATGCCACGCTGGCACTGGGTTCGGCGCTGGCACTGTTTCTCTATCCGCACGCGATCACTGGGCTGTTCGGCTCGTCGAGCAAGCATGTGGTGAAGCGCAATGCGGTGGTGCTGCCGGCGTATTCGTTCGTGCTGGGGCTGATCGCGCTGCTCGGCTACATGGCAATTGCGGCGGGTGTGAAAACCGATCCGGCGTTTGCGGCGGAGTTCAAAAGCTTCGGCAATGTGTTCGCGGTGCCGGCGCTGTTCCTCAAGATGTTCCCGTCGTGGTTCGTCGGCGTCGCGTTCGCGGCGATCGCGATCGGCGCATTGGTGCCGGCGGCGATCATGTCGATCGCCTGCGCCAATCTCTTCACCCGCAACATCTACCGCGAGTATCTCGACCCCAATTGCTCGCCGGCGCGCGAGGCGCAGGTGGCGAAGATCACCTCGCTGGTGGTGAAGCTGGGCGCGCTGCTGTTCATCATCGAACTGCCGGGCGAAGCCATCCAGCTACAGCTCCTGGGCGGCATCATCATCATCCAGACGCTGCCGAGCGTTCTGATCGGGCTCTATACCCGCTGGCTGCATCCCTTGGCGCTGACGCTGGGCTGGCTCGCGGGCATTTCCGCCGGCACGTACATGGCGTGGATGAACCAGTTCAAGCTGTCGGTCTATCCGCTGGAGATATTCGGCGTGACGGTGCCGTGCTATGCGGCGTTCTCGTCGCTGATCCTGAACATCGCGGTCAGCATCGTCCTTAGCGCCGTGTTCAACGCGCTGATGCCCGCGAAGGCGGACGAGACAGTGACTGAGGATTACGCTTAGCCGAAGCGGCCGGTGATGTACTGTTCGGTCTGGCGCTGGTCGGGGGTCGTGAAGATCTTTTCGGTCGGGCCGAATTCGATCAGTTCGCCGAGATACATGAACGCGGTGTAGTCCGATGCGCGGCTCGCCTGCTGCATGTTGTGCGTGACGATCACGATCGTGTACTCGGCCGACAGTTCGTCGATCAGCTCTTCGATCTTCGCCGTCGAGATCGGATCGAGCGCGGAGCACGGCTCGTCGAGCAGGATGACTTCCGGTTTGGTCGCCACAGTGCGCGCGATGCAGAGGCGCTGCTGCTGACCGCCGGAGAGGCCCAGACCGGACGAGTGCAGCTTGTCTTTCACCTCGGTCCACAGCGCGGCGCGTTGCAGCGCGTCTTCGATGCGGCCGTCGAGTTCAGACTTCGCCATGCGCTCGTAGAGTTTGATGCCGAACGCGACGTTGTCGTAGATCGTCATCGGGAACGGCGTCGGCTTCTGGAACACCATGCCGACGCGGCTACGCAGCAGGTTGATGTCCTGCTTGCCCGACAAGATGTTCTCGCCGTCGAGCAGCACCTCGCCTTCGGCGCGCTGGTTCGGATAGAGCTCATAGATGCGGTTCAGAATGCGCAGCAGGGTGGACTTGCCGCAGCCCGACGGACCGATGAACGCGGTGACCTTGCGGTCATGCAGCGGCACGGTGACATTCTTGAGCGCTTTGGTTTCGCCGTAAAAGAACGAGAGGTCGCGAACATCGACCTTCACGGCGTGATTGGCGGTGGCATCCATGACGAACTAGCTCCGCTTGCGCTCGAGGGCGCGGGCGATGATGGAGAGAGAGAGAACGGCAGCG
>DATAHD010000491.1:0-1542 GCA_036263395.1 Rhizomicrobium sp.
AGCGTGTTCAATTTTCCTACTTTGTCAGAGTTGTACAAGTACGCCGCGTACGACGGCCTTGGCCGGCTCGCTCGGCGAACTCAGTCGTAACCGCTGAAGTTCTCACCTTCCATACCGCGATTGCCCCACGCGCGGAGCAGCGCGCGTCCTTTTTTCCGCTGAGCTGCGGCACCGGCTTTGACAAACGCATGACCTGCGGCACTTTGCACGCATGAGATCCGCTGCGACCGTTTTGGCAATGTCCTTGCTCCTGCCCTGCAACTGAAGCGTTGAGCCGGATGCGGGTGTCGCGTCCTTGCGAAACGCTCCAAGGGAAGGCTCGCTATGCGCGTGGTTCAGTTACTGCAAAAGGCGCTTGTCGCGTGCGCGTGCATCACGCTCGTCGCAACGTCCTCTGCAACCGCTCAGACATCGAGCGGCGATTACAAACCGCTGAATCGGATCGGCACAACGTCGGCATTTTCGCCGCGGCGCCCGTTGACCAACGCCGCCAGCATCAAGACGTTCGCCACGATGCGCGGGATCCCCGACGATATCCGGAAGGTGCTGCGGGACGCCGGCATTCCGGAAGTCGCTGACGGGGTGATTACGACGCTCACGGGCGCGACGACGTCGGTGCGCGGCGGATCCTGTTCAGATGCCACTCCGGAAGAAGGCGTGCTCGTCGAATGTGATTTCCAGCCTGGCGCCACGATGGAGTGGATGGCGCAGCGTCCCAATGCGCGAAAAGGAGATCGCACTCCGGCTCTGCTCCGGCAGCAGCGTTGGGCCGGCCCACGGCCGTTCCCGGCGTTTCTTTTCACGGTGACGAATAACCGGAAGGTCTACACGTTCATCCTTCCGAAGATCTGCGGCAACCTCGCGCTCACGTCGGTGAAGGACCTCGGTCCTGTCGCTGCGGCCGTTGCACCGCCGCCACCGCCGCCGCCACCACCACCGCCGCCACCACCGCCGCCTCCACCGCCGCCGCCGCCACCACCACCGCCGCCGCCGCCACCCCCGCCGCCGCCTCAGGCGACGACGCCGCTCTCGGGTCGCGGGGGGCCGTTCTATTTCGACGCGCTATTCGGCAAGGACCGCCGCGTTCGGCCGCCGGAGCCCGAGGACGGCCGGTTCACGGACTGGGCGCAGTGTTCGCCGCTGCTCGGTCTCAAGATCGGAGTCGCGAAAGACTTCGACAACAACAACTGGGAAGTGGGCGTCGCCGGCGGCATCGCGATCAGCCTCGTGACCGATGAGGACAAGATCAACCAATCGGAGGTCTTCATCGACGGCGAGATCAATCGCTATCTTGGCGCGGGGTTCATCGGGACAGGTCTGTCGCTGTGGGATATCACGCGCAGCGACACATTTACTCCGGCGTGGATGATTCACTTCGGCATCCCGTTGGGCACTCACCCGGCACATCCGGTGTACTTCATTGGCGAAGGTCGGTTGTTCACCGATCACTTCGACGACCTCTCGAACAACTACCAGTTCTGGGGTGGTATTCGTGTGAGGTTCTGACGCTCCGGCAGGGGTAATTCAGAATTGAGAATAGGA
>DATAHD010000492.1:0-5097 GCA_036263395.1 Rhizomicrobium sp.
AGCATCTGCAGCTGCTCTTTGTAGTTGATGTTGCACGGGATCGGGAACGCCACCTTGGCGCCGCGCTCCGTGTTGATGTCGTTCGCGACTTTCTCGCAGGCATCGCCCTTGCGGCTCGACACCACGACTTTGGCGCCATGCTCTGCCAGACGGTGCACGATGGCTTCACCGATGCCTTTGGTTGAGCCGGTAACCAACGCGACTTTTCCCGTAAGATCGAACAACGACATTTCACATCCCTCGCTTATTTCTGCCGCAATCTTTGCCTGTGCTTTCCGTTGGCGGCAATGGCCCTGCCACGCTACGGTCGCGAAAGGGGCACGAGGAGAAAAAATGAAACGCGTTCTCGCGATCGCACCACTCGTTCTGCTTGTCGCAGCTTGCGCATCGCGGCCCCACCCGGTTGCGTCCGTCTATGTGCCGCCGCCGCAACCCGAACGGCCACGCCCGGTCACGCCGCCGCCGTCGGGGCCGCGTGTGGTCGCGCCGGCGCGCGTGAACAGTGCCGGCCCGCTGAAGACGGCACAGGTCTCCGCCTATATGGACAATCAGGAGCGCGATTTCCGGCACGCGCTGCATCGCTATCAGGTGGTGATTGCGCGCCGCGGCGACACGATGGTCGTCAACGCTCTCAACAGCGCGGTGTTCGATGGTGCGCAGATCAGCCGGGGCGGGAGCGACATGCTCACCACGCTTGCGATCCTGCTCCGCCGCTATGACCACTCCGCGATCAATGTCGCTGGATACACCGACACTGCGGGCGATGCCGGCCAGAATCAGCAGGTGTCGCAAAAGCGTGCCCGCCTGGTGGCCGACAAGCTTGCCAAGGAAGGCGTGGCACAGGCGCGGCTTAGTGCTCAGGGTTTCGGTGAAACGGGGCTTCGCATCCGCACGGCCGAGGACAAGAACGAGCCGCGCAACCGCCGCATCGAGATCCGCATCACGCCGACCCCGATGGGCTGATTACTTCAGCGCGGCGTCGATGGCGTCCACGATCTCCGGCGCCATCGGCTCGGTGCGCGATCCGAAAGTACCGGCGATCGAGCCGTCCTTGCCGATCAGGTATTTGTGGAAGTTCCACTTCGGCGCCGCACCTTCGCCCAGTTCGCCCGCGATCCATTTGTAGAGCGGATGCGCCTCGCCGCCGATGACATGCTCTTTGGACGTCATCGGGAAATCGACGTTAAAGCGCGTCTCGCAGAACGTCTTGATCTCGTTCTCCGTGCCGGGTTCCTGCGAACCGAAATTGTTGGCCGGCACACCCAACACAATCAACCCCTTGTCCTTCTTCGCCTTCCAGAGCTCTTCCAGACCGGAATATTGCGGCGTCAGCCCGCACTGGCTCGCCACATTCACCACCAGCACCGCTTTGCCCTTGAACTCCGACATGGGCAGGGACTTGCCGTCGATCGTCTTGAAGCTGAAGTCATAGGCGCTGCTCATGCTAGTCTCCGGAAGCGAAGTCAGGCGCGAACCCTACGCCGTGAGGACCCAAAGATGAAGCTCACTCTGTTGGCCGCAACTCTCACCGTTGCAACCACATCCGCGCATGCCGCTGTCGTGATGTGCACAATGATTGCCTATCCCAAAACGCAGGACGCGGTGCTGCAGGCGGAGCAGAACTGGGCGTCAGCCCTCGAGGATCGCAGCGCCAGCGCCCTTGAGTGTCTGCTCGCTCCGAACTTCAAGGAGACGACGTGGAAGGGTACCACCGTCACCCGTGCTGATATGATCACAGGGGTGGCTGAACGCGCCGACAGCAAAATCGCGCTCAGCGATCTGTCTGCGGAGCTCTATGGGGATACCGCGATCGTCCGCGGTATCAATACCGTGAAAACGGCAAAGGGCGACGTGCGCGTCCGCTTCACCGACGTGTTTGTCTATCTGTCTGGAAAGTGGAAGCCGGTCAGCGCTCAGGAAACGCTTATCCGGCCCTAGCGGGAATAACGCGCGAACAGGTCAACCAGTTCGCTGAACTTCTCCTGCGCATCTTCCTTGTCGCCGCTATTGATGGCGTTCGACACGCAGTGTGCGGCATGGGTCTTCAGGATTTCGTCCTCGACCTTCTTGAGGGCGGCCTTGATCGCCTGCACCTGGTCCAGGACCTCGATGCAATAGCGGTCCTCCTCGATCATCCGTGCAACGCCGCGGACCTGCCCCTCGATACGGGACAGACGGGAGAGCAGCTTGGGATCTTTGGCGGCCATGGCTGACCCTAGCAAACTAGGCCGCGGACCGGAATTGCCGTCGTAAGGGCAATTCTTTGGTTAACGGATTGGAAACGGGCGCCTGCGAGGATGGCCTGTCGAAAACCCCTGAGCGGGCTCCATGGTGAACATCCTGATCGTGACCGTTTACGGCCTGATTGCCGTGCTGTTTGGCGCGACGGTCGGCCTTTTCATGGGGCCGTTCACCGGCGTCCTCACGGCAACGGTGGTCTTCCTGTGCGGCACACAGATCCACGCCCACACGACGCGGCGCAGAGAGCGCCGGGTCACGGCTAAGGAAATTTCCCAACTCCGCCAGGTCGGCGTCCAGTTCGAGCAGGCCCTGTCCGAAGCACGCACGCGCATGGAAGACATCAACAAGGCGGTCGAAGCGCGCGCCAACGCGCAGAGCAAGAAGATCGTCTCCGAACTTCTCGTCCTCGAAAGCCTGATGAAGGACTTCGCGGGCAAGATCGCCGCCAAGGCGCACGAGCAGCCGATCGAAGAAACCCTGATCGAACGCCGTGCCACCGGCAGCGCGAAGGGCTACCTCGCCGCGCTCGGCGAGAACGACCTCCTCGAAACGATCCGCGCCTCGCTCGAAGAGAACCGCGTCGATCTGTATCTCCAGCCGACGGTCAGTCTCCCGCAGCGCAAACTCCGCTATTACGAAGCGCTGTCGCGCCTGCGTGCCGCGGACGGCGCCGTGATCATGCCGGCGCAGTACATGAAGGTCGCGGCACCTGCCGGTCTCATGTCGGTCGTCGACAACCTGCTCCTGTTCCGCTGCGTTCAGATCGTGCGTCGTCTCACATCGAAGCAGAAAGATGTCGGCGTTTTCTGCAACATCTCTGCCGAGACGTTGTCCGATACCGAATTCTTCCCCCAGTTTCTCGAATACATGCATCACAACCGTGATCTTGCGGGCCAGATCGTGTTCGAGTTCTCGCAGGAAGCGGTGCTGAAGGCCGGACCGCAGGGTGACTCCAATCTGCTCTACCTGTCCAACCTCGGCTTCTCGCTCTCGATGGATCACGTCGAAACGCTGGCGCTCGACTTCGCCAAGCTGAAGGGCCTCGGCTTCCGTCACCTCAAGGTCCGCGCCGAAATGCTGACCCAAGGCATGACGGCCGCGAACGCCATGGTGGCCGCCGAAGATCTGAAGAGCCTGCTTGAGCGTTACAGCATGAATTTGATCGCCGAGCGCGTCGAGGACGAGAAGACCGTGGTGCAGTTGCTCGATTACAACGTCGATTTCGCGCAGGGCTATCTGTTCGGCGAGCCGCGTGCCGTGCGCGACGACACGCTGCGCAGCACGGACAGGGAGCCTACGCCCTCGATCATTCCGTTCCGCAAGAGCGCCTGATCACAACGGGCCGCATTGACCCTGCGTTGCGCGCGTGCGATCCGCTAAGCCATGGCCCATCCTGAAATCCTGACCGCGTTCCGCTCGCTCGCGCCCGCTTACGATGCGCTGGTTTGCGATGTCTGGGGCGTGCTGCACAACGGCGCCAACGCCCACAAGGCGGCCTGCGAAGCCCTGCGCGAATTCCGCCGCAATCACGGCCCCGTGGTTCTGCTTTCCAACGCACCACGTCCCGTGGTCGATCTGGAAACCCAGTTCGAACGCTTCGGTGTCCCGTTCGATTGCTACGACGCGATCATGACCAGTGGTGTCGCGGCCCGCGACGACCTCGCGCGTCGCGCCAGCGGCACACGCCTCAAGATGCTGCATCTCGGTCCGTCTCGCGATAGCGGCGTTTATGACGGCTTGAATCTCGACGTCGTTGAGATCGCGCACGCGGAGATCGTTCTCTGCACCGGCTTCTACGACGACGAAACTGAAACACCGGCCGACTACGCCGACATGCTGTCCGACCTGCAGGCGAGAGGGCTTACGATGCTCTGCGCCAACCCCGATCTCGTCGTGCAGCGCGGCGGCCGGATGATCCCGTGCGCCGGTGCGATGGCGGCCGCCTATGAAGGCATCGGCGGTCACGTCGTCTACTACGGCAAGCCGCATCGTCCGATCTACGATGTCACCTTGGCGGAAGCGGAACGTATCGCCGGCCGGCCGATCAGGAACCCGCTCGCCATCGGCGACGGTATGGGAACCGATCTCAAGGGCGCCAACGGTGCCGGGATCGACGCGCTGTTCATCGCCGACGGCATCCATGGCGAGGACGTTCGCGAGCTGACGCCGGAGCACATGGCGGCCCTTTTTGCGAAGGGCGGCGTGCATGCCCGCGCCGCAATGCGCGCGCTTGTCTGGTAGCGCCGCCGCCGATATGACGGACCAAGCTGCCGCCAGAGGATAAGCCATGCCGTACTACGCCGACGAACTGAAGCCGGGGATGAGCGAAAGCTTCACCAAGACGGTGTCCGAGGCCGACATCCAGAAGTTCGGCGAGGTCTCCGGCGACATGAACCCGGCGCATTTCGACGAGGAATACGCCAGGACCACGCCGTTCAAGACGCGCATCGCGCACGGCATGCTATCCGCCAGCTACATCTCCACCGTCCTTGGGATGCAGATGCCCGGTCCGGGCACCATCTTCATGAGCGTCAGCTGCCGCTTCCGCGCGCCCGTCCACATCGGCGCGACGGTCGTAACCACTTGCACGGTGCGCGAAGTGAACCAGGAGAAGCGCCGCGTGATCTTCGACTGCGTCTGCAAAGTCGGCGACACCACGGTGGTCGACGGTGAAGCGCTCGTCATGGCGCCGCCGCGTCCGAAAGCCGCCTGACCGAAGCCGACGATGAAGATCTTCCGCCACTACAACGACGTGACCGACGCCTTTAAAGGCGCGGTAGTGGCGGTTGGCAATTTCGACGGCGTGCATCGCGGCCATCAGGCGCTGATCGCCGAAGCACGCCGCCTCGCGGACGA
>DATAHD010000493.1:0-3025 GCA_036263395.1 Rhizomicrobium sp.
AGCTGGCCACTCGGTCCGGTATCACACGCTGGCGGCGATAGCTCGAAGCTGCCCGCGCTGCTAACGTCGCCGCATGAACGGCAGACGCGACGAATTCGACAGCACATCATCCCCTGAGCAGACGGCATTGTCCGACGCGGCACGCCAGCGCGGACGCTACGCGACCTACACGCGCCGCCGGCTGCAGCAATTCTCCCGCCGCCTCGAACGGCTGATCTACCAACAAAAGACACCCGTCTCGCGCATCGAGATCAGCGACCGCGTCGACCGCATCCCACAGGCCGAAGGCATCAAGCTCCCGCTGCATGACGCCGGCATCGGCGAACAGCTCGGCCCGCTCTGGGCCACCTACTGGGTCCGCATCACCGCCACGATCCCGCAAAGCTGGCGCGGCGCCCGCGTCGATCTCTACTGGGACTCGCAATCCGAAGCGCTGCTCTGGCTGAACGGCCGCGCGGAGCAGGGTCTCAATCCGGACCGCTACACCGCGACACTCATACCCTCGGCCCACGGCGGCGAGACGCTCACCTTCTGGCTGGAGGTCGCGTGCAACGGCATGTTCGGCGCACCCCGCCGGGGCCAGCAGGAGTATCGCATCAACGCCTGCGAACTCCGCCGCTTCGATCCCGACGCCTACGCTTTCCACGCCGATTTCGAATTCCTGCGCGAGCTCGAAGCCGACCGTGAACCGGCGCAAACCTCGCGCTCTTACGGCGGCGCCAACGCCAAGATCGTGCGCCCAGCTCTCGACAACACCTGGTCCGGCAAGCTGCTGCATGAGCTGAACAAGGTCTGCAACGTCGCCAATCTCGACGACAAGAACACCTGGCCCGCCGCGCGCGCGATCCTGCAGCCGCTGCTTGCATCGAAGAACGCGGCCACCACCCACGAACTCTCCGCCATCGGCCACGCTCATCTCGACACCGCGTGGCTCTGGCCGCTGGACGAAACGCGGCGCAAGGCGCAACGCACCTTCGCCACCGCCATCCGCCTGATGGACGCCTATCCCGAATTCAAATTCGCGGTCTCGCAGGCGTACCAATACGCCATCATCGAAAAGACCGATCCCGACCTCTTCGCCCGCATCCATGAGAAGGTGAAAACCGGCCAATGGATTCCCGTCGGCGGCAGCTGGATCGAACCCGACTGCAATCTGCCCACCGGCGAATCCATGTGCCGCCAATATCTCTACGGCCAGCGTTACTTCGAACGTCAGTTCGGCCGCCGCTCCACCGTGTTCTGGAATCCGGACGTCTTCGGCTACGACGGCCAGCTGCCGCAGCTGATGCGCGAAGCCGGGATGCAGCGCTTCCTCACGCAGAAGCTCTCCTGGAACAAGTTCACCTCCCCGCCGCATCACAGCTTCACCTGGCGCGGCATCGACGGCACCGAAGTGCTCACCCACTTTCCCCCGGTCGATACTTACAATGCGATGGCGAGTGCGGAGGAGCTGCGCTACCACGCCGCCAATTACAAAGACTCCGACCGCTCCGCCCACGCCTACTATCTGTTCGGCTATGGCGATGGCGGCGGCGGCGCCAATGCCAAGATGCTGGAAAACCTGCGCCGCGCGACCGATCTGCAGGGCGTGCCACGCTCGAAGATCCGCACACCGGATGAATTCTTCGATCTGCTCGCCGCCGACACCGACAATTTCGGCGTCATCGAAGGCGAACTCTATTTCGAATATCACCGTGGTGTTTACACCAGCCAGTCGGAGACCAAGCGTCTCAATCGCCTCTGCGAAACGCGGCTGCAGGCGCTCGAATATCTCGCCACCGTCTGCCGTCTCTCCGGCAAGGACGCGCCGTCACCGGCCGAGATCGAAGAACTCTGGCGTGTCGTCCTGACCAACCAGTTCCACGACATCCTGCCGGGCAGCAGCATCGGCGAGGTCTACACGCAGACCGAGGAAGAACTCACCGACATCGCGGAGAAGACGCAGGCGCTGTGCGACACGCTCCTCGCCCGCCTCAGCACCGGCACCGGCGCAACACCCGTGAACACGCTCGGCGTCCCGCGCACCGAAGTCACCACCACACCCTCCGGCGCACTCGCCTACGTCACAGCTGAACCGTTCAGCATCGGCCGCACCGCCGACACGGCGGACAAGGTCACGGTGGAGGAGGGCGACACCATCACCCTGCGCAACGCCGCGCTCACCGCAACGCTCGCGCGCGATGGCAACCTCATCAGCCTGATCCACAACGCGACCCAGCGTGAAGCCCTCGCCGGTCCCGCCAACCGCATCCTGCTGTTCGACGATCAGCCGCTGGATTACGACGCGTGGGACATCGACCCCTTCGCGCTCGAAACCGCCCGCGACGCCACACCGGCGCACAGCTGCACCATCGTCACGCGCGACCCGCTGCGCGCCGAGCTCCGCTTCGAACGCAAACTCGGCCGCGACAGCACCTTGACCCAGATCATTCGCCTCGACGCCGGCGCGAACAATCTCGTGTTCGACAGCACGATCGACTGGCACGAACGCAAGACGCTGGTGAAGGCGATGTTCCCGCTCGACATCCGCGCGGGACACGCGACCTACGAAACGATGTTCGGTGCCGCCGAGCGTCCCACGCACGCCAACACCGACGGCGATCTCGCGAAGTATGAAGTCCCCGGTCAGCGCTGGGCCGATCTGTCCGAACCCGGCTTCGGCCTCTCGCTGCTCAGCGACGTGAAGCACGGCTATTCCTGCCTGGGCAACAAGCTCGCGCTGTCGCTGATCCGCGGCCCGATGATGCCCGATCCCAATGCCGACATCGGCACACACCGCTTCCGCTACGCGCTTTATCCGCATGCCGGCGATTGGCGCAGCGCGAACACCGTCACCCACGCCGCCGCCTTCACGCGCCCGCTCCTGTGGGCGAAGGGCACGTCGGACGCGATCCTCGCACGTCCGCTGGTCACCGCCTCCGCGCCGAACGTCATCGTCGATACGATCAAACAGGCAGAGGATGGCGCGGGCTGGATCGTCCGCCTCTACGAAAGCACCGGCGCCCGCACCAACGCGACACTCACT
>DATAHD010000494.1:0-4272 GCA_036263395.1 Rhizomicrobium sp.
GCCTTGCGGACATCGGCTTCCGAGCCTGACTCACCCGGCACCAGCGCGTTCGTAGAATCGCAGACGGTGGCGAGGACGCCTTCGTCGCCCAGCTTCCGCAGCTTGTTGATCTCGGTGACTTCACCAAGACCCGGCTCCGGATCGATTTTCCAGTCGCCGGTGTGGCACACGACGCCGAGCGGCGTGCGGATCGCCAGCGCATTCGGTTCGAGGATCGAATGGGTGATCGAGATGAAGTCGATCTCGAACGGGCCGAGCGACAGATGGCCGTGCAGCGGCACCACCCTGGTCGCCACGCGATCGAGCAAGCCAACTTCGGCGAGCTTGCCGTCGATCAGCTTCGCCGTGAACGGCGTCGCATAGAGCGGACATTTCAGCATCGGCCAGAGATGGCCGATGGCGCCGATGTGATCCTCATGCGCGTGGGTGAGGACGATGGCCAGAACGTCGTCCTTCATCTCCGCCAGATAGCGGATGTCCGGCATGATGAGGTCGACGCCGGGTGTCGTCGTCTCGCGGCCGAACAGAACACCGCAATCGACGATGATCCACTTGCGCTCGTCTGGCGGGCCGTAGCCGTAGGCGTTGAAGTTCATGCCGATCTCACCGGCACCGCCCAAAGGCAACAATACGAGTTCGTCGTCGGAAGGGATCGCCATTACGCGGGCTGTTTCCCCGTCGCGTTGCGATAGTAGATCTGCACAAGGCCGCGCATGGTGAGGTCGGGATCGATGTGTTCGATGGTCGGGATGTCGGGCTGGAACAGATGCGCAAGGCCGCCGGTCGCGACCACCGTCATCGGCTTGCCGTACTCTTTCTTAATGCGGTCGATCAGGCCGCCAATCAGACCGACATAACCCCAATAAATGCCGGATTGCATCGCCGGCACGGTGTCGCGGCCAATGACTTTCTGCACGCGGTGGATGGCGACGCGCGGCAGCATGGCCGCGGCCTGGTGCAACGCTTCGATCGAGAGGTTGGCGCCGGGCGCAAGCACGCTGCCGTCGAAGTCGCCGTTCTCCGCCACGATGTCGAAGTTGGTGGTGGTGCCGAAGTCGACGACGATCACGGCGCCCTTGTAGCGTTCGTGCGCGGCGACGGCGTTGCACAGACGGTCGACACCGACGGAGGCCGGACGGTCGGCGTTAATGCCGATGCCGAGGTCGAGCGTGTTGTCGATGATGATCGGTTCCTGCTTCACGTAGTTCCGGCACAGCGCACGCAGATCGAACAGGGTGGCCGGAACGACGGTGGCGATGACCGCGCCGGTGATGTCGGCGAACGACAGGCCTTCGAGCGTCAGAAGCTGGCTGAGCCACACCGCATATTCATCCGACGTGCGGGCGGTCTTGGTGACGGCGCGCCACTGGGCACGGAATTTCTCACCGTCGTAGACGGCGAAGACGATGTTGGTATTGCCGGCGTCGATGGCGAGAAGCATGGCGGACCTTTAGGCGAAGAACACTTCGCCGGCGGCGATGGTGCGGACGCGATCGATGCTTTCGCGCAGGAGCAGCGCTCCCGTTCCGTCGATCCCTTCGAACACGCCCGTCGTCTCCTCTGTCTGCAACCGCGCACGGATGCGGCCACCGAGATTGGCCGCGCGCATCAGCCACGCGTCACGGATCGGGCCGAAGCCGTGATCCTGCCAGATGTCATACCACCCGGCCCACGACGCGGCGAGTTTGGCCAGGGCATCGCGCGGTTTGGGCACAACCACACCGAGAGCGGAGAGCGCCGTCGCCGGAAACTCCGTATCCGGAGGATATTCGGCGAGGTTCATGCCGATGCCGATGGCGAGCCATTGCGGCTGCTCCCCGCCGGTGCTGGCGGATTCCAGCAGGATACCGGCGATCTTGCGGCCTCCGACGAGGACGTCGTTTGGCCACTTCACCCTCACCTCGGCGTCCGGCGCGAAGAAGTGCGCCGTGTCCGATCCGGCGAGCGCGGCGACGAAGGAAAGCTGAGCGCATTCGGCGGCCGGGCGGCCCGGTGCGATCAGCAGCGTGGCGGCGAGATTGCCGATGGGCGACTCCCACTGGCGGCCACGGCGGCCACGGCCCGCGGTCTGACGGTCGGCGGCGATCCACACGGGATCGACCTGCCCGCCATTCGCGAGGCGGCGCGCCTCCTCATTGGTGGAGTCGATCACCTCGAAGTGGCGCAGGCCGTATCCCTGCGGCCAGGCGATCACTTCAGCAGAGCCAGAGCTGCGCCGTCTGCATACTCCAGCAGGCGGCCGATGTTAATGACGAAGAACAGCGAGAACAGCGTCGCCACTGTCGCGATCGCACCCACGGTCCAGCCCATCGTCCGGTCGAACGGCGCGACGGGCTCGTCGAAGTACATCACCTTGACGATGCGCAGGTAGTAGTATGCTGCCACCACGCTGGTGAGCACACCGAACGACGCCACGAAGTAGAGATGCGCCTCAATCGCCGCGAGGAACACGAACGCCTTGGCCAGAATGCCCGCGAGCGGCGGCAGGCCGGACAGGCTGAGCATCATCGACATGAAGGCGAAGGCGAGCGCCGGCTGGGTGCGCGCGAGGCCGGCCATGTCGGAGATGTTCTCCACCGCCTTGCCGTTGCGCCGCATCGCCTGCACGCAGGCGAACACACCGAGGTTGGTGAGCGAGTAGAACGCCAGATAGAAGAGCACGCCGCGCAGACCGAGGCGCGAGCCCGCCGCGAGGCCGAGCAGCGCGTAACCCATGTGGCCGATCGAGCTGTAGGCCATCAGGCGCTTGATGTTGGTCTGGCCGATCGCCGCGAAGGCGCCGAGCGCCATCGAGAGCACCGAAATGAAGATGATGATCTGCTGGTACTGGTGGAACGCGCCGGAGAACGGCACCACGACCGCGCGCAGCACCAGCGCGAAGGACGCAACCTTCGAGGCGGTGGCGAGGTAGGCCGTGATCGGGGTTGGGGCGCCTTCGTAAACGTCCGGTGTCCACATGTGGAACGGCACGGCCGAGATCTTGAACGCCAGGCCGGCGATGATGAACACGAGGCCGAAGATGATGCCGATGGAGGCGCCACCCGCCTTGATCGCGGCGGCAATCGGCACGAAATCGAGCGTGCCGGTGAAGCCATAGATCAGCGAGATGCCGTAGAGCAGCATGCCGGACGACAGCGAGCCGAGGACGAAGTACTTGAGGCCAGCTTCGCTGGAGCGCACTGAATCCCGCTGGAACGCGGCGAGGACGTAGAGCGCGAGGCTCTGCAGCTCCAGGCTCATGTAGAGCGCGAGGAAGTTCGACGCCGACACCATCATCGACATGCCGAGCGACGCCAGCACGATGAGGATGGGAAGTTCGAAACGGTCGCTCTTCTCCAGCATGAAGTAATGACGGGTCAGCAGCACGCAGCCGACCGCCGACCACAGGATCACGGCTTTGGTGAAGCGCGCGAAGTAGTCCATCACGAAGGCGCCGTGGAAGGCGGAGCCGTCGCCGGCGACCATCGAGAAATAGGCCGAAGCCGCGATCAGGACGATCGCCAGGATCGAGATGATGCTGGCGCCTTTGTCACCGAGCACCGCGCCCATGAGGAGCATCACGAGGGCGCCTACGCCCAGGATGATTTCCGGAAGAAGGATCGCGAGTTCGCTCAACGGGCTTCTCCGTGGACGACGGCAGCCAGCTTCGGCGGCGAGGCGCGATCGTAGGCAATGGCAGCACCGTGCTGCTGGATCAGATTGGCGACCGAGGCGCGGGTCACGTCGAACACCGGCTTGGGATAGACGCCCATCAGGATGGTCAGGATGACGAGTGGCGCCAGGATCGCGACTTCACGCAGGCTGAGGTCCTGGATCGTCTGCAGGCCGGGCTTCACCAGTTTGCCGAAGATGATCCGGCGATAGAGGTAGAGCGCGTAAGCGGCCGAGAGGATCACGCCCGTGGCGGCAAAGATCGCCACCCAGGTGTTGGCCATGAAGGCGCCCAGCATGGTCAGGAACTCACCGACGAAGCCGCCGGTGCCCGGCAGGCCGACGTTGGCGAGGGTGAAGACCATAAGACAGGCCGCATACATCGGCATGCGGTTGACGAGGCCGCCATAGGCCGCGATCTCGCGCGTGTGCATCCGGTCGTAGATGACGCCGACACAAAGGAAGAGCGCGCCGGAGACCACACCGTGGCTGAGCATCTGGAAGATGCCGCCGTCGATACCCTGATGGTTCAGGGTGAAGATGCCCATCGTCACGAAGCCCATGTGGGCGACGGACGAATACGCGATCAGCTTCTTCATATCCTCCTGCGCCAACGCCACC
>DATAHD010000495.1:0-24372 GCA_036263395.1 Rhizomicrobium sp.
TGCAAGGACACGGAGATGATTCCGTTTCCCGAGTTGCAGCGCATGGGCGCGCGGCCCGGAACCGGCGCACCAATGCGGTAACCGCCGGGCACGAGGCTCGGCGGTCAAATCGTGATGATGCGGCCGAAACGGGACGCGGGCGAGGTCTACTTGACCTTCAGGTTCTCCGCGGAAGTCTTTCCGCGGTTCTCGACGAGCTCGAACTGAACGGTCTGACCCTCGTTCAGCGTGCTAAGGCCCGCGCGCTCGACGGCGGAGATGTGAACGAACACGTCCTTTCCACCCTCTTGCGGCTGAATGAAGCCATAGCCCTTCGTCGGATTGAACCACTTAACGGTGCCCTGAGGCATTGCTAGATCTCCAAGGGTATTACTAACCCTTGTAGTTTGGCACACTCCCGAACCGCAGCAAAGGCCGTTTCTCTCGGGCCGCGCGAGACCGGATAGGCCAATTTTGAGGCGATTTTGCCGCCTCCGGTGCCGGGTGAGGGGATTGAACCCCCGACCTTCGGTTTACAAAACCGCTGCTCTACCGCTGAGCTAACCCGGCGGACCGGTGGCCGCTGGCCGGAGGGCTACCAGCGCCGCGGGCGGCGGGCAAGCGCGGCCGGCCCGGAATGAAAACGCCCCGCGGTCTCCCGCGGGGCGGCCGACACGTAAAGGCGAGGGCGGCGGTCACCCGCCCCCGCCACCCGAAGTGTCACATCGTCTCGATGTCGCGGTCCTTGGTCTCGGGCAGGAAGATGAGCCCGATGACGAAGCTCATCGCCGCGACCACGATCGGGTACCAGAGCCCCGAGTAGATGTTGCCGGTCGCAGCGACGATCGCGAACACCGTCGCGGGCAGGAATCCGCCGAACCAGCCATTGCCGATGTGGTACGGCAGCGACAGGCCCGAATAGCGGATCCGCGTCGGGAACAACTCCACCAGCCAGGCGGCGATCGGCGCGTAGACCAAGGTGACGTAGATCACCAGGATCGTCAGCAGGATCACCGTCATGACGTAGTTGATCTCGTTGACGTCGGCGCTCGGCGGATAGCCGTGCTTGGTGATGGCGTCGCCGAGCTTCTTGGCGAAGTCGGCCGTGCCGGTCTCGATCGTCTCGTCGCCGATCTTCACGCTTGCCTTCGTGCCGGCCGGAGCCGCCTGGTTCTGATAATTCACCGAGCGGGCGACCAGCGCCGATTTGGCGATGTCGCACGACGTGGTGAATTTGGCGGTGCCGACCGGGTTGAACTGGAACGAGCATTCGCTCGGGTCGGCGACCACCGTCACCGGCGCGGAGGCGAGTGCCTTCTCCAGCTTCGGATTGGCGTAATGCGTCAATCCCTGGAAGATCGGGAAGTATGTCAGCACGCCGAGCGCAAAGCCGGCCAGGATAATCGGCTTGCGGCCGATCTTGTCCGAGAGCCAGCCGAACAGGATGAAGAACGGCGTGCCGAGCAGCAACGAGATCGCGATCAGGATCTGCGCGGTGACCGCCGGCACTTTCAGCGTCAGGGTCAGGAAGAACAGCGCGTAGAACTGTCCGCCGTACCAGATCACGGCTTCGCCGGCGGTGGCGCCGAGCAGCGCGAAGATCGCGATCTTGGCGTTCGACCATTCGCCGAAGGCTTCGGACAGCGGCCGCTTCGAGGCCTTGCCTTCATCCTTCATGCGCTGGAACAGCGGCGATTCCTGCAGCTTGAGCCGGATCCAGATCGAGACCGCGAGCAGGATGGCCGACAGCAGGAACGGAATGCGCCAGCCCCAGGCGGCGAAGGTCGGTTCGCCCTGCGTGGTGCGGACACCGAGTACCAGCAGCAGCGCCATGAACAGGCCGACCGTCGCCGTGGTCTGGATCCACGATGTGTAGTAGCCGCGCTTGTTCCTCGGCGCGTGTTCGGCGACGTAGGTTGCCGCGCCGCCATACTCGCCACCGAGCGCGAGACCCTGGGCCAAGCGCAGGCAGATCAGGATGATCGGCGCGATGATGCCGGCCGAGGCGTAGGACGGCAAAAGGCCGATGAAGAACGTGCCGACGCCCATCAGCGACATGGTGATGAGGAAGGTGTACTTGCGGCCGATGATGTCGCCGAGACGGCCGAAGAACAGCGCGCCGAACGGACGCACGGCGAAGCCGGCGGCGAAGGCGAGCAAAGTAAAGATGAAGGCGGCGGTCGGATTGACGCCGGAGAAGAATTGCGCCGCCAAAATCGGCGCCAGCGTGCCGTAGATGTAGAAGTCGTACCACTCGAACACGGTGCCGAGCGACGACGCAAAGATGACCATCCGTTCTTCGGACGTCATTCCACGCGACGTAAAGCCGGTGGCTGTTGTCGTAGACATGGGCGCTTCCCCAGAGTTGACAGGTGTTGTCGTTGCCTGGGGACGGGAGTGGCGGACTACGCCTGCGCACTTTCACCCCGCCGAAAGCCGTCCCCACGGTAAAACTATCCACCCGGTGGGGGCGCCATCTATGAGCTTCGAGTCTTAAGCCAAAAGTCTTAGACTAAGGTCTGTATCGACACTCTAACCATTTGACGTAGATCAATGTTTTACGTGTTGTTTATGCGCGCTTAAAGCGTGGCGGAGAGCTTCTCGAGGATGTCGATGAGCCAGGCGGCCGCCTGCAGGACGGCGAGGCGTTGCGCTAGCTTCGACTTGCGGAAGGTGTCGTTTAGGAGCTTCAGCGCCCGCTTGTAGCCGGGGTGACGCTGGGCACCGTCGCCGAGCGCGCGCAGCCGCGCCATGAGCTCGGTGCGGCGCGTCTCGAGTTCGTCGTAGCGTTGGCGGAAAGTCCCGCGCGGCTTCTCGGCAGGGGCGGCGATCGGCGGCAATGGAGTGCGGCGGTTCGGCATGTCGCGCATTAACCCTCGGTGCGTCGGTGAATTGGTAGCGCAACACGCCCATCCGCGCCACCCGGCAGCGCCGAGCCGCCATCGCGCTTACGTGCCGCGCGCCGATTAATGTTACCCCGCGAATGAAGTCGGCAGGGTAAAGCATTCGTATACAGTGCGCGTTGTCGCGTGGAGTGACAGCGCATGCGCATGTTTGCACACATCATCGGGTTCTTCGCCGGGTTCGCCGGTATCGCGTCCGCCTGCGCGGCCGATCTGCCGAAGGTGCCGGTCGAGAGCAATGTCGGCCTGCATTATTCGGCGCAAGGGCATCGCGCATCGCCGATCGTCATATACGACTATCAGCCCGGCGTTTACGTGCGTGCCTATTGGCGTGCGCCGTGGCGTCACCGGCACTACTTCCCCGCCACCGGCGAGCAGCCGATCTCAGGTCGCGACGAGGATCTGTCGGCGCGCGGCGAGGGCGTCGATCCGGCCGAGACATTTTCCCGCACCTGGACGACGTCGTCCGCCTTCGTCGTCGAGGGGCCGCGCGGCCGCTACCGCGACTTTGACGGCCGGCCGGCGCCGCAGACGGAGCCGCCGCTGAAATGACGACCATGCGTTCTTCCATTTTGATCCTGCTTGCCGCCGTCATGACGCCCGCCGCGGCGCAGGCGCAATTTGCCTCGGCACAGCCGGCGCCGCTTTATCCTTATGCCGTGCAGCCCGGCCAGCCTTACGCGGTCGAGGTCGCGCCCGGCACCTATGTCATCAAGCGTCCGGGCGGGACCCGCCCTTATCCTTATGTTCGCTGCGTCAACGGCTGCGACGGGCCGGCGCCGGCGGCCGCGCGCAAGGCGGAGCCGCGCCCCGCGCGTCGCATGACGCACAACGACCCGGCGCTGATCGAGGAATTGCGCCGCCGCCATGCCGGCAAGGGCAAGCACGAGGTCGTCAACACGACCAAGATCGTGCGCGAGAAGCCGGTGGTGATCGAGCATGAGCGCATTGTCGACGATCCGCCGCGCATCATCGAGCGGCGGCATTATGTCGACGACGAAGGGCGCATCGAATCGGCACCGCCAGCGCGGCGTCAGCGGACGGCGAAGATCGAGACCGAGGTGAAGCCGGAACGTTCGGCCAAAGGCAAAGCCGAGAAGCGCGTCATCCGCGCCGAAGCCGAGGTGACGATCCTCGGGCCTGACCGCATGAGCATCCGCCTGTTTCGCAAGCGAAAGGGCGGCGCCGACGCCAAGGCGGAAGCCGAGTAGAACTTTTTGCCGACAGTGGGCGAACGGCGGGCTGGGGGGCCCGCCGTTTTCGTTTTACGCTTTGCCGAGCGCGCGGGTCGCGACATAGAGCGATAGCGCGGTTGCGTTGGACACGTTCAGGCTCTTGATCGCGCCGGGCACATCGATGCGGGCGAGCTTGTCGCAGGTCTCGCGCGTGAGTTGACGCAGGCCCTTGCCCTCCGCGCCAAGCACCAGCGCGAGCGGCGCCTTGAGCGGCAGATCGGCAAGATCGGCTTCGCCCTCGCTGTCGAGCCCGACGAGCAGGAAGCCGCGCTCGCGCAGTTCGGTGAGCGCGCGCGCGAGGTTCTGGACCGTCACGAGCGGCACCAGTTCAATCGCGCCCGAAGCGGCCTTCGCCAGCGCGCCGGCCGCATCCGGGCTGTGCCGCTCGGTCGTGACCAGCGCCGTGGCGGCGAAGGCGGCGGCCGACCGGAAGATCGCTCCAACGTTGTGTGGATCGGTGATCTGGTCGAGCACAAGCACGATGCCGCGCGCCGGCAGGTCGGCGATCGCCGGAGAGGCCAGCGGATCGACCTCGAGGTAGAGGCCCTGGTGCACGGCGTCGGGCAGGAGCCGCTCGTCGATGGCCGAGGGCCGCACCACTTCGGGTGTCTGCGCGATGCCTTCCGCGGCGAGGCGGCGCGCCGCATTCTCCGTCGCCAGGAACCGGCGGATGTGGCGCGACGGGTTGCGCAAGGCCGCGGTCACCGTGTGCCAGCCATAGAGGATCGCGGGCCCGTCGGCGTCCGCCGGCCGCAGGCTCTCGCGGCGGGCGCGGGTAAAGCGTTCGCGCCGCTCGACCTGCTCGCGGGTGGCGCCTGGTTTGGCGCTCGGCTTGCCGCCGGCTGATCGGGGAGGGGGTGGGCGTGACGGCATGGACGTACCTGAATTGGCGCCCGCAATGGCCGGGCGGCTCAGCCTTTCCGGTGGCTTACGCGATCCTCGGCTGAGCGAACAAGCCTCCATTGACTTCGCCGGGTCGGCTGACCATAAAGCGCCCCATATCCCGACAGCGTCGGTTCCGTTTCCTTCGAGCGGTCAACGCTGTGCGGCGGATATGGGAGAGTGTCCCGAGCGGCAAAGGGGGCGGACTGTAAATCCGCTGGCTATGCCTTCGTAGGTTCGAGTCCTACCTCTCCCACCATCCTGCTTCGCGCGCCAGCATAGTTGCGGACGGCAGCCATCAATCATCCGGCTCGCTCAAATGAGATGTCCTGCGCGCCCTTCCACAGCGTCTGCCGGCCCAGGGCCGCGAGGTTCTCGCGCCCTTTCGTGATGGTCAGGAAATGGTTTCCCGCGAGCGGGCCCATTTTGCTGGCAAAGCTGACGCCGCCATAGGCGAGCAATATCTCGGTCTCGCTGATGCCGCCCGGATAAAGGATGACGTCGCCCGGCGCCGGATAGCTGGTGTGGTTCTCGTAACCGAGCCCGAGATCGAGCGAGCCGAGCGGGATCCAGCATGCTTCGCCACTCCAGCGCACATGAATGATCTGCTGGCGATAAGGCAGGAGACTCAGGAATTTCGCGCAGGTCTTCGGCGCGTTCTCCTCCTCCATGCGCGCATCAAATTCGTAGGGGCCGGCCTTGATCCGCAGCAGCGTCATATGAGGTCTCTCCTGAAAGCGCCGCTCGTTCGCGCGGACGCGTATGGCTACAGAGGGGCGGCGTCTCGCGTCGCGGTCAAGTAGCGTTTATCGAGCATGAGATGCACACCCTTGTTGCCATTGACGACCTGGGTGATGCGCAGATCGCCGGCGACGCTGAGCAGGGTGTAGGCCTGGTAGCGATCGATGCCCGCGCGATCGCACACGAGGTCCAGCATCTGCCGGAGTGCGATGACGACGCAGTCGTCGAGATCGGGATCGAACGCCATCGTGATCACGTGCGTCGCCGTCTCGGCCCGCGGCCATTCGAGAGCGATGTCCTCGCGCACCGTCAGGCGGAATGTGCCGATCAGGCCGGTTTCGATCGCGGTGACGCAGACCTCGCCGTCGCCCTGGGCGCCGTGGCCGTCGCCGACGGAGAACAACGCTCCGTCGGTGAAGATGGGGAGATACAAGGTCGAGCCTGCGACAAGCTCCTTGTTGTCCATATTGCCGCCGTTTCGCCGCGGCGGAGGCGTCGGAATGGTGCCCCAGGCGGCAGGTGGCGCTACCGCCATGACGCCGAAGAAGGGGCTGAACGGCACCTCCTGTCCCCAGGGCAGGCGCCAGGTCTTGCGCGTCCGGTCCAGCATCGTGTGAACGATGCGCGGTTCGGTGAAGTCCGCGGGGAGCGCGCCGGAGAGTGGCCGGATCGTGTTGTGGCCCCAGTCGTAATGCGGCTCGATAGCCTCGATGTCGACCTGGAGCGTCTGTCCGGACCGGGCGCCCCGGACGGCGACGGGCCCTGTGCACATATGGCCGAAAAAGCGCTGCGGCCCGTTGGCGGAATGGATCGCGCGCAGGGCCGGCGGCGCCTCGAACGGCGCGGGAGGCAGCAACTCGGGTGCGCCGGACACGGTCGATATGGTGATGCGGTCGCCGCTGTCGATCGTCGCGACCGGCGCAAGCCGCGCGTCGAAATACCCCCAATGCACGGTCTCGGGGCCGGCATCCAATCGCAGAACGTCGGCCCTTCCGTCCATCAACCTACTCTGATTTTACCGGCAGGCGAGCAAAGTGCCCGCCGCCCTCATGAAGGACGTCCCGGGACCGTCGCCGCGAGCGCCGGCGCGAGGTCGGGCTCCGCCGGCCGGTTGAGGACACCGCGATCCTTCAGCGAGCGCAGGCCATAAAGGAAACCGAGTTCGAAGAAGGAGTCGATGAATTTGAACAGGATCTGGATGAGTATCATGTTGATCAACACGGTCACCGACAATGCGCCGGCGAACGCCATGATCACGAACAACACCGAGTTCACCGCCATGGACACGACGTTCGCCGAGACCGCGCGCAGCCACATCATCTTGTCGCCGGTCAGCTTCCGCACGAAGTCGTACACGTAGACCATGACCAAACCGGTGATCCACGTCGCGATGATGCTGGCGATGGCGATGCGGGGAACGATCTTGTTGAGCGCGAGGAATGCGGAGTGGTTCTGCTCGAAGTTCGGCGGATAGGGCAGCAGGAACAGGAACAGCAGCAGGATCGACGTTATGATCCGGCACAGCATCTGGGCGTGCACCGACGTGCGCGACACCTTCAGGCCGTAGAACTCGCTCAGGTAGTTCTGGCCGAGCTCGAGCGTCGGATAGACCAGCGAGCCGGCGATCGTGATGAAGGTGACGCCGCCAAGCACCAGGCCGACGAACTGCGCGGATGTAAAGGAGATGAAGATCTGGAAGGCGCCCTGGATACCGACGATCCACAGGACCGCGTACTGACGGCCGAAAATCTCGGCCATGATGATTCCAATTCCCACAGCGGCGAAGCTGACGAAGATGGTGCCGACGATCCAGACAAGGCCAAGCCAATCGCTGAGCATCATGGGAATCCCTCCTCTCGAGAGCGGGTGCCGAAGCCGTGAGCGGTCTTTAAGAGAGTCTCGTTCTCCTGCAGTAGCCGCCCTCTGACGCGCGGCCCTTCTTAAAAAGAGCGCCTTCGATGGCATCGCGCGGCATTCAGCCGCCGGCGCCGTCGATCCGAAGGTCACGCGTAGCAGAACAATATCGACGTACCGTGTCAACACGATTTTCGAAACGATGGACAATATTTCGAAATTCCTTGGAGCGCTGCGCGGGGGATGCTAATTGGAAAGGCAATTGCTGCTGTCAATTCAGGCAGCGCGACGTCCGATCGTTCGCCGGCATCGAGAGCCGAGGGGGCAGAATGGATTTGAAGCTGCAGGGGCGCGTGGCGCTCATCACCGGACCGGCCAAGGGCATGGGCGCCGCGATCACGCGCGCCTTTGCCGCCGAGGGTTGCCGGCTCGTGCTGGTGGGGCGCGACCTCACGGCGATCGAGGTGGTTGCACGCGAGGTGACCGGCAGCGGCGCCGATGCGGTGGTCGCCGGTTGCGACCTGACAGATCCGGTTCAGTGCGAGAAGGCCGCCGCAGCAGGCCTTTCCAAATTCGGCCGTATCGACATTCTCGTCAACGTAGCGGGTGGCTCCGGCCCGATCGGAAAATCGGGTGTAGAAACCACGCCCGCGGAGTTCGAGGAGATCGTCACGCTCAACATGAACGGCTGCTTCCACACGATCCGGGCCGTGCTACCGGGCATGATGGAGCGCCGCTACGGCAAGATCGTCAATGTCGGCGGCACTTTCGGCATGCGTGGCAAGGCCGGGCGCATGTCCTACTCGGCGTCGAAATGGGGTCTGCGCGGCCTGACCAAGAGCTTCGCGCTGGAGGTCGGCGCCTATAACATCAACGTCAACTACGTCGCGCCCGGGATGGTCGATGGGCCGCGCTTCCGCGACAAGGTGTGTGTCGAGATGGCGCGGCGGATGAACATCTCGGTGGAGGAGGCGGCGGAGCGGCACGCCGCTGATTACGCGCTGCGACGGATCACGACCGACGAAGACATCGCCAATGCGTGCCTCTTCTTTGCCAGCGACGTGTCGCGTCAGATCACCGGCGCCGACCTGCCGGTCGACGGCGGTTGGGCGATGCTGTGATGAAGGGGGAGAGTGGCATGATCGCAGATCTCGTCATCCGGAACGGCACGGTCGTTTCCCCGGACTCGGCTTTCAAGGCCAGCGTCGCCATCAAGGATGGCGTGATCCTCGCCGTCGGCGCCGCGGAATCGATGCCGCCGGCGCGCGAGACACTCGATGCAACCGGACTTCACGTCCTGCCGGGCGCGATCGACGACCATGTGCATTTCCGTGACCCGGGTTATCCGCAAAAAGAGGATTTCGCGTCGGGGACGATGGCGGCCGCCTTTGGCGGCGTCACCACGATCTTCGATATGCCCAACACCTTGCCGACCGTCGACAACGCCGAAGCGCTCGCGAGTAAGCAGGCGCTTGCGGCGTCCAAGGCGCATGTCGATTTCGGCCTCTATGCCGTCCTCGGCGAGAGCTCGATCGGCTGCGTGTCCGAGCTGATCGACGGCGGCGTGATCGGCTTCAAGCTGTACATGGGCAACACTTTCGGGCGAATTCCCTCGCCGTCGACCGGCGCGATGCTGGAGGCTTTCGAGGTTGTCGCGCCGACCGGCAAGCGCATCTCACTGCATGCCGAGACCAACTCGGTGATGGAACGGCGCGAGGAGAAGCTGAGAGAGCGCGGTCGCACTGAGGCGCTGGCGCATCTCGATTCGCGGCCGGAAGTTGTCGCCATCGAAGCGGTGAGCCGCGCGGCGATCCTCGCCGAGTGGACCGGCGCGCGGATCAACATCCTGCATATCTCGTCGGCCGGCGAGCTCAGGCCACTCGCCGAAGCCAAGGCGCGCGGCGTCGACATTACCGGCGAGACGTGCCCGCATTACCTCATGCTGTCGAGCGCAGACTACGCTCGTTGCGGCGGAATTATTCGCGTCAACCCGCCGGTGCGGGAAGCGCGCAACCAGGAGCCGATCTGGGCCGCGCTCATGGATGGCACGATCGACGTGATTGCCACCGACCACGCGCCGCATGCGATCGAGGAGAAGACGAGGAAGGACATCTGGACCGTCGATTGCGGCTTTCCCGGCGTCGAGACGCAAATGCCGCTGATGCTGACGGCGGTTGCGCAGGGCCGCGCTTCGATTTGCGATTATGTCCGCTGGAGTGCCGCCAATCCTGCGAAAATCTGGGGCCTCTACCCGCGAAAGGGTGCCATCCAGGCGGGCGCCGATGCCGATGTTGCGGTGGTTGATCTTGCCAGGCGGTGGACCATCAAGGATGCCGAACTGCATTCCACCGCCAAGATCTCGCCCTGGGACGGATGGAAGGTTCAGGGTCTGCCTTTGCACACGATCGTGCGCGGCCGTTTCGTCGTCAAGGACAGGGTGCTGCAGCCCGGCACGCAAGGCTGGGGCCGGTCGGTGCATACGATCCAGAACATGCCGGTGCCTAAGCCCGTCAACCTCGATCAGACGACAAGTGCGATCCTGTCGTGCGGGGTTCGGGAAACCTGACCGGCGTGCGACCGCGGTCGGCTTGTTGTCGCCGCGTGAGGCACGTATACGGTCGGACACGTTCGGCCGAAGGAAGGGCGCCTGCGCGCGGGTAGGCTCGGTGCTTCATGAAAGCGGATCTGCATCAGTCGATTACGCTGCATCCCTCGCCGGATCAGGAATCTCCAACGCTCGGGAATGACGTGTTCGCGCGACTGCGGGCGGATATCATCACCTCGCGGCTGCCGCCCGGGACCAAGCTGAGGCTCAACGATCTGCGTGAGGCCTATGGCGTAGGGTTCAGCCCGTTGCGTGAGGCGCTGTCGCGGCTCGCCGAGAACCGCCTGGTCACGGCCATCGGCCAGCGCGGTTTCCGCGTGCGCGAAGTTTCGGCCGAGGACATCATGGATATTTCCATGGTGCGCAAGGAGGTCGAGGCCTTCGCTTTGCGCCTCGCCATCAAGACCGGAGACGGCCTCTGGGAAGCGCAACTGGTCAACGCCGGTGAGTCGCTGGCCGCGCTGCAAAAGCCGAGCAAGAAGGCGACCGAGGACGTCTGGGAAGCCCGGCATCGCGAATTCCATCGCGCGCTCGTCGCCGCCTGCAAGTCTCCGTGCCTTCTACATCTGCACGAGCTGCTGTGCGATCAATTCGACCGGTACCGGCGCCTCTCCGCAAAGAGCCGGCTGCCGAACGCACCGCGTTGGCTCATCCACAAGGAAATCATGGACGCAGCCCTTGCGCGCAAGGCGGACAAAGCGGTCAAGCTGCTCGAGGCACATATAACCGAGGCTACGCGGTTCATCGTGATGGGCCTGTTGTCACCGGAGCGACCGCGAGCAGCGCGGCCGAAAAGAGTCGGCACCCACGCAGGAAGGAAACGTTCGCGATGAAGCGCGCCGCCGTAGTCGGTGTCATGGGAGCGGGCGACGGCGCGCGTGCCGAAGACCTGAAAACGGCGTTTCAGCTCGGCAAAGCGGTGGCCGAAAACGGCTGGGTGCTACTCAGCGGCGGCCGCAATGCGGGCGTGATGGACGCCGTGAACAAGGGCGCCAAGAGCGCCGGTGGGCTGACCGTCGGCATCGTGCCGGAGGCGAACAAGAACTCGTTGTCGGATGCGGTCGACGTCGGCATCGTCAGCGGCATGGGCAGCGCGCGCAACTACATCAACGTGCTCTCGAGCGACGTGGTCATCGCTTGCGGCCACGGCGGCGCCGGCACCGCGTCCGAGATCGCGCTGGCGCTAAAATCAAAAAAGCCTGTCGTCCTGCTGAATAATCGCGACGAAAGCGTCGCGTTCTTCAGGAGCGTCGGCGGCGATCTCATCCATTGTGCCGGCAGCGTCGCGGACGCGATCGCGCTCGTCAGGACGCTGCTCGCAAAGGTGTGAGTGGGTTATTTCGTCCGGCTGACGATCTTCTCGAGGAAGCGGGCGCCTTCGGCACCCTTGAGCGCTCGCTCCCATTGGTCAGTGATGATGGTCTTGAACATCCTGACCGCTTCCGGCGCAGCAGTGACCATGGCGATCCCTGCCGAGATGTTCGGGTGGTCGCCCAGTCGGTAGGGGCTCAGAGTCACGAAGGTCGTGTCGCTCTTCTCGAAGACCTGGAAGGTCTGCTCCGGCGCAAAATTGTCGACGATGCCGATCTGCGTGCCGATCGGCTGTTTGCGAAAAACCTCGATCAACCGTTCGACTTCCCGGCGGGCCCACAGACGTCTGGTGCGAACGACATCGGGCTTGAGATCGTAGCGTCCGATGAGCCCCGAATGCAGGAATCGCTCCAGCGATTGCGAATTGATGATGCTGACCAGCGGAGGCCGACGCTTGCTAGCGGAGCCGCGCCGTTCCTTCAGGACGTCCAGCACTCGATCGACATATTGCGCAAAGCTCGCGCGGTCCGTGGTTGGCGTACTGGTGGACTCCAGAAGCATCGTGCGCAGGTGCTCGATGTATTCGTCGGACAGAAGCAGGAAGGAGATCGGCGTGAAATTGCCGAGAATCTGTACGACGTCTTCTTCCAGTTGCCGCATCCTCTCGAAGAACGCGACCGCGTTGCTGTAGTACTCGACGCCGACCCCCATGAGAGACGGCAGCGACACGTCGAGCAGGGTCGCGAGCCTCTCCAGGGTGTCGATTTTGACGAGTTCACCTTTTTCGAGCCGGTACAGGGCGGCGCGGGAGACGCCGAGGCGCTCGGCCAGATCGCTCGCCTTGAAGTTCTTCCCCATGCGGTACGCGCGCAGGCGATTGCCAATCTCCTCCCATTGCGCCGACACTCGTGACCCCCTGCAGTCGTTTGTCTAGGAAATGAGACCATGCTCCGCCGAGGCTATATAGCATCGTAGAATGAGGGGCATACAAGCGTCTCATTCTACGTGCGGGCGGTGAATTGGTCCTGCCATGGGCCTCGCTCGCCGTGCGACCGGCGCGCCGCCGGATTTGCGCCATCTGGCTTGGGCACGTCCTGAGCAAATGTGGACGCGAGCCTGCCGGGGTCAGCGAGCGGCCCAAACCGACAATCAGCGGTGGAATCAGGCCCCATGCGTCCTTGACTCTCCGTTTTCCTTGACGTCTCAATATTGACACAGAGGGGCCGCGCAGACAGGGGAAGGCCAAGCTATGACAACAACGACGACGATCGACGTTCCGGAAGGCCAGGAAACGTACGCAAAGAAGGCATTGCTGGGATCCGCTGTCGGCTATGCGATGGACGGATTCGACCTATTGATCCTGGGTTTCATGCTCTCGGCGATCGCCGCGGAGCTTCATCTCACGCCCACGCAGGCGGGCTCGCTCGTGACCTGGACGCTAATCGGGGCGGTTGCCGGTGGCGTGCTTTTCGGCATGCTAAGCGACTATCTGGGCCGGGTGCGCGTGCTCACCTGGACGATCCTGTTGTTCGCCGTGTTCACCGGCCTGTGCGGCCTTGCCCAAGGCTATTGGGATTTGCTCGCCTACCGGACCATCGCAGGCCTTGGGCTCGGCGGTGAATTCGGCATTGGCATGGCGCTGGCGGCCGAGGCTTGGCCGGCGTCGCAGCGGGCCCGCGTCTCCTCCTATGTCGGTCTCGGATGGCAAGCCGGTGTGCTGCTTGCGGCCATCGTGATCCCGATCCTTCTGCCGATCGTCGGCTGGCGCGGCATGTTTTTCGTCGGGATCGCGCCGGCCGTCGTCGCGTTCGCGATGCGCTATGCGATCGGCGAGCCGCCGATCTTCAAGGCAGCGGTCGCCAAGAAGCGGGTGAGCAATCCGCTGGCGCTGCTGATGAAGGACCGCGAGACGACCAAGATCAGCATCGGGATGTTCATCCTCTGCTCGGTTCAGAACTTTGGATACTACGGAGTGATGATCTGGCTGCCGTCCTATCTGTCGACGCGTTTCGGCTACACGCTGACGCGCTCCTCGATCTGGACCGCGGTGACCGTGCTCGGCATGGCCTTTGGAATTTGGCTGTTCGGGCAACTCGCGGATCGCTTCGGCCGTCGTCCGACCTTCTTTTTCTATCAGGCCGGCGCCGCGATCTCGGTCATTGCATATTCTCAGCTGACCGATCCGACGCATCTCCTGATCGGCGGCGCGATCATGGGCCTCTTCGTCAACGGCATGCTCGGCGGCTATGGCGCTCTGATGTCGGAATTGTATCCGACGGAAGCGCGCGCCACCGCGCAGAGCGTTCTGTTCAATCTGGGCCGCGGCGTCGGCGGCTTCGGCCCGCTGGTGGTGGGCACGCTTGCGTCGCAGTACTCATTCGCCATCGCGATCGCGCTGCTGTCGGTTCTCTACGTCATCGACATCATCGCCACGGCGCTGCTCATTCCGGAGCGGAAGGGCGCGCCCCTGACGTGATTTGACCGACACGAGATGAAAAGAGGGGCCGTCGGGCCCCTCTTTTTATTTCGGCTCGCTCGTTCCGCCGTCAGCTCAGTTCGGACGTCGCAATCTCGTTGAGAATCTTGATCTGCTCCTCGGCCGACAGCGATTGGAACTTCGCCGCCTTATCGGAGATTGCCACCAAGCGCCTGTGCGCCTCATCCGTTACGCCCAGGGTGAGCGGCTCTTCCTCGAAGGAATCGACGAAGCGGGCAACGAGCGCTGCAAGGAGGTAATAGAGGACGTATTGGTCGCGATGCTTAGCGCCGGCGTCGAGCACCATCTGCTGGAAGGTTTTGTAGGTCCGCAGCCCCTTATGCTGCGACTTCAACCATGCTGCCAATTCTTCCACGTGCTCTCACTCCGGCTCTGTGACCCGCCCACCAGGCGAAGAAACACCCAGTATATCGGTCGGGAGTGATTAAAAAAATGGAAAATAGCGCCGAATGGCCTGTTTCGTCCGGGAATCTAGCGGTTGCGACTGTCTCAAAAATGAGATACGCTTGATTTTCCGCCATTGCCGTCGTTCCAGGGCGTCGTCATGTCCCTCGTGACCGAACTTCCGAAATTCGTCCCCCTTCGGGATGGTCCGGCCCTTGCGGGACCGGAGCACGATGTTGCCGACACGCCGGCAAAGGTGGTCTCCAACCAGCCGGTGAACGCCGACTATTTCCACATGGTTCTCGAGGCCGACGAGATCGCCGCCTCGGCGAAGGCTGGACAGTTCTTCAATTTGGCCTGCCCGGCGACCACGCGGGATATGCCCTATCTGCGCCGCCCGATGAGCGTCTACCGCGCCGTTCCCGGCGCCCGGCGCATCGAATTCCTTTACAAGGTGACCGGCGCGGGCACGCGCGGTTTGGCGACGGTCCGCAAGGGCGACGTCCTTCCGGTGCTGGGACCCCTCGGGAACGGATTCACGCTTGAACCGCAATGGCGGAACATCGTCGTCCTCGGCCGCGGCGTGGGTCTGGCGACGCTCGCGCCGCTTGCCGAAATGGCGGCCTCCCAAGGGATCGGGGTGACCGCGATTCTTAGCGCGCGTTCGCGAGACCTTGTCATGTCCGTTTCCCGTTTCGCCGAATGCGGCGAGCACGTGCACGTGGTGACCGACGACGACGGTTCGAGCGCGCCGGAGCACGTCGAGAAACTGTTGCTGACTCTGGTTGAGGCCGGCAAGGCCGGGGCGTTCTTCACCTGCGGGTCGAACCGGCTGATGCTGCTGATGCAGCGGATCGCCAAAACGTTCGACATTCCGGGTCAGGTCGCGATGGAGCAGCAGATGGCGTGCGGTCTCGGTATGTGCTTCTGCTGCGTGCGCAGTTTCCAGGGCGCTGATGGGATCGAGCAGCGGCGCGTGTGCTCGGAAGGCCCGGTATTCGCGCTTTCGGAGGCGCTGTCATGGTAGATCTTCGGATCGACCTCGGCGGCCTGATGCTGAAGAACCCGGTCATGCCGGCGTCTGGAACGTTCGCGGAGGGCCTCGCACGCGTATTCTCTTTCGACCGGCTTGGCGCGATCGTAACCAAGACGATCACCGCCGAATTGCGCGGCGGAAATCCGACACCACGAGTCGCGGAAGTCGGGCAGGGCATGCTCAATTCGATCGGCATTCCGAGCAAAGGCGTGCCGTATTTCATCGCGCATACGATCCGCGAATATGAGACATGCTCGGCGCCTCTGGTCGTGAGTGTGTCGGCTCCAACCGCCGAATTGTTCGCGGATGTCGTCCGCCAATTGAACGTTCCCGGCATCGCGGCGATCGAGGCCAACATCTCCTGTCCCAACATCGAGGAGGACGGCAAGGCGTTCGCCATGCGTGCAAAATCGACCGCTGCGGTGGTGGCGCAATTGCGCAAGGCGACTCAATTGCCGCTCTGGGCCAAGCTGACGCCGAACACCGGCGATGTCGCTGCCGTTGCGCGCGCCGCAGAGGAAAACGGGGCCGACGCGTTGGTCGTCGCCAACACGGTGCTGGCCATGTCGATCGACACCGAGACGTTCCTGCCCCGGCTCGGCAGCATCATGGGTGGCTATTCAGGTCCCGCAATCAAGCCGATCGCCCTGCGTATGGTCTATCAGTGTGCCAAGGCCGTAGACATTCCGATCGTCGGCTGCGGCGGGATCGCCACCGCGGAGGACGCGATCGAGTACATGCTCGCCGGCGCCACCGCCGTGCAGGTTGGTACGGCGACGTTCGTGAAGCCGAACGCGATGCTCGATGTCATCGATGGACTGACGGCGTTCTGCGACCGCAAAGGCATTTCACGGGTGAGTGAACTGACCGGAGCGGTCAAGGACCGCGGGTTGCAGGTCGACAAGCTTGAAGCGCTGCCATGAACATCGTTTCTACCCAGGGCCTCACGATCGACAGCGCGGAGTTGCGCGAGAAAGCGCAACACCTCTTCGACGAATTGCGAACGCTTACGGCCGACGAGAGCGGCGTCACGCGGGAAGCGTTCGCAAAAGGGGAGCAGGTCGCATTGGATCTCCTGTCCGCGTACGCAAGAGCGCATGGCCTGAAATGCACCACAGACGGCGCGGGCAGCCTCATCGTTTCGCTGCCTAACGACGACCTGACGACGCCGGGCTTGATCGTCGGATCGCACGCGGATTCGGTACCGCAAGGCGGCAATTTCGATGGCGGCGCGGGACTGATTGCCGGTTTGCTTTGCCTGATCCGGCTCGCAATCGAGGGCCGCTCCGGCGGCGTCCCGGTTCGCCTTCTGGCGATGCGCGGCGAAGAGAGCGCTTATTACGGGCGGGCGAATATTGGCTCGCGCGCTCTATTCGGACTGCTGACGGCCGCCGACCTCGCAGCCAAACGTCAGGGCGAGGGACGCACCCTGCGCGAAGCGCTGGAGAGCGTATCCGCCGACGTGAATGCCATCGAGAATGGCGAGCGCTTGCTGCCCCCAAATTTTGCAGCGAGCTATCTCGAGCTTCACATCGAGCAGGGCCCGGTCATGGTGGCCCGCGAATTGCCGACGGCCATCGTCACCGGCATCCGCGGGAATTTGCGTCATCGCCGCGTCGTCTGCCGTGGAGAAGCCGGCCATTCGGGCACCGTGCCGCGTTGGCTGCGGCGCGATGCGCTGTTCGCTGTTGCAGAACTCTTGATGCGACTGGATGAGCACTGGAATCGGCTGCTCGAGCGCGGTATCGATCTTGTCATCACATCGGGTATTTGCGAGACCGACCGCAATCTGAATGCGATTAGCCGCATACCAGGCGAAGTCTATTTCAGCTTCGAAGCGCGCAGCCAGAGCTACGACACGCTCGAGGGCTTTTACGAACTGTTCCGGTCGGAATGCAGGGCCGTATCGGACCAGCGGCGCGTCTCCTTCGAGTTCGACGAGCGGGTCTATACCGAGCCGGCACGAATGGACGAAGGCATAATCCAGCGCCTCAAGGCCGTGTCGGAGCAACTCGGCTATCCGACCGAGCTCATCCCCAGCGGGGCCGGGCACGATGCGGCCGTGTTCGCCAATGCCGGTATCCCGTCGGGGATGATCTTCGTCCGGAACCGATACGGCTCCCATAACCCGGCAGAGGCCATGGACATCGGCGACTTCATGGCCGGTGTGGAACTGATGTATACCTTCATCATGAAGGCGGCTGCCACCTGAGACTCACAAAGCAGGGGAAAGCCTTGCCTTGTCGAACCGCGCTGTTGACTGGATCGGCGCCCGACGCCATAAGGGTCTGATCGCTGGACATCACCGGTTTCTCTGCGGGCCCTTCAGGCTGGCAGCGATCTGGCCCGCAGAGTTACTCCGCCGGTTCGACGAGGAGAACTCATGGGCTATTTGTCTACATCACCGGCTGACAAGAAAAGCATCGCTCGCCAAACCGCGAAGATGATGCTGGAAATCAAGGCGATTCACTTCAATGCTGAATCGCCTTTTTTCTTTACTTCCGGTTGGGCGAGCCCGGTCTATGTGGATTGCCGCAAGATCATTTCCTACCCGAGGCTGCGATCCGGACTGATGGAGTTCTCGGCGTCCGTCATCCTGTCCGAGATCGGTTACGAGTCGATCGACAATATCGCGGGTGGCGAGACGGCCGGCATCCCGTTCGCGGCGTGGATCGCGGACAAGCTGATGCTGCCGATGCAGTACATTCGCAAGAAGGCGAAGGGCTTCGGCCGCAACGCACAGATCGAAGGCGAACTCCTGGAAGGTGGGCGCACGCTTCTCGTCGAAGATCTTGCGACCGACGGACGTAGCAAGGTCAATTTCTGCAACGCGCTGCGGAAGGCAGGCGCGCAGGTCGATCACTGCTTTGTCCTCTTCTATTACGACATCTTCCCGGAGAGTAAGGTCCACCTCGCGGGCTTGAACGTCCAGTTGCATCATCTCGCCACGTGGTGGGATGTGCTGGAGGTCGCCGAAGAAAGCAATCACTTCGACAAAGGCGTCTTGAAAGAGGTTCGGGACTTCTTGAATCATCCATCGCAGTGGTCGGCGGCGCATGGCGGCATTGCCGACATTGACGGACAGGCCCAGCAGGAGCGGCCGGCGGCGTGACCCGGTTGTTCGGCTGCGGATGCTTCGCCGCACAGGATATCCGTACCCTTGAGTGCAGGGTGCGGCACGACGGTATCTTAGTCGTTATCGCGTGCCGTACATGCGGTCACCGACGTCGCCGAGGCCGGGGAGGATGTAGCCGGTCTCCGTGATCTCCTCGTCGATGGCCGCAGTCCAGATCGGAACGTCCGGATGGTGCCCGCGCAGGTTCTCGATCGCCCGTGCGGTTGCCAGCAGGCAGACGATTCGAATCGCCTTGGCGCCGCTTTCCTTCAGCCGATCCACCGCTGCCACGGCTGAGTTACCGGTGGCGAGCATTGGATGCAGCACCAGCGCGAGCCGTTCGGGCATGTCCTCCGGTGCCTTGAAGAAATATTCGACGGCGACGAGCGTGCGGGGATCCCGATAGACCCCGACGTGTGCGACGCGTGCGGACGGCACCAGAGTGAGCATGCCATCGAGGAAGCCATTGCCGGCGCGCCCCACCGGCGCCAGCACCAATTTCTTGCCGGACAGTTTTGGCGATTTCATCGTCGCGAGCGGGGTCTCCACCTCGACCATTTCCAGTGGCAGGTCGCGCGTGACCTCGTAAAAGAGCAGCGCACCGATCTCGTTGAACAGTTCGCGGAAGACCTTGGTCGAGCGCGTCTTGTCGCGCAGCAAGGTCAGCTTGTGCTGGACGAGGGGATGATCGATGACCGTGACGCCGTTCATGGCGATCCTCTTCGGTGCTCAGAATACAGTGCCGTCGCTGATGACGGTGAGCGGCGGGCCGCCGCCGGGGCGTTTGTCTTTGGCGAGCTTGCGCCCGGCGGCCCAGGTGCCGCCTTCGAGTAGCGCGCCGAGCGGGAATGTCTCGGCCGTGACGCCAAGACGTGCGCGCACCAGCGGCAAGAGGGCGTCGAGCAGCGCGACGGTGAGGGCGCGCCATTCGACAACGAGTTCGTTGTCGACCGGGAGCGGCGCGGTGGCGCCGTCCCTATCGCGAAGCACGAGCACGCCGGTGTCGAGAAACAAGCCGCCATTGCGATATTCGGCCAGGCCGGTGAGGCCATCGACTTCGCTCACGCTGACACCCGCGCGCTGCAACGGTTCGATCAGGGAATAGCTCAGCCATTGCGACAGTTTGTGCAGCGGCACGAGTCCGTTTGTTTCGTCGTCGTACCGGATGGCGGCGTGCCGCCAGGTGTCGCCAAGCGCCACGCCATCGAGAGTCAGCCGGTTCTGCCAGATGCCGCCGAGGTTGATCAGCAGCGCGCGAAGGATGTCGGAAGCGGGCAGGCGACCGTTGGATGACGCCGCTACAAGGTGATCGAACAGGCCGCCTGCGCGTGCGCTGTCGCGTGATGCGAAGACGTCAGGGCTATCACGCATCACGCGGCCGAGCCGCTGCAGCAGCGCGGCGCGGCCCGCGAGGCCGGCGAGGGGATTGTCGGTTCCGCCCTGGAAACCGCGCGTGAGGTCGTCGGTGGTGAGGGCGACCAGCCGGTCCGCGTCGGCGCGCAATGGATCCCGCCCATCAGCGGAGAACAGCCCGGCTTCGAACATCCGCAGGCTGGCGAGCGCGAGCCCTTCGGAGCGGCCGATCGTCAGCCCGGTAGCCGCATCGCGATATGTCCAGTCGGGACCGGCGCCGGCGTCGAGCAGCACCGAAACGATGGCGAGGTCGAACTCGGCGCGCGCCCGCGCCGCCGCATCCTGCCAATTTGCATGCGCGGCAATTTCCGCCCACAGATCGCGGCCGCCGAGCACGAAATGCCGCCAGCGCGCGTGCAGCGGCACCTTGAGGTCGGGATAATTCGCGCGGATCACCGCAGCGACATTGTCGGCAGCCGCCGCAAGCCTCGCCTCATCGACGACGAAATGCTTGAGCTTGCCGGCGCACCCCAGCGTCAGCATTTCGCGCGCGCGTTCGCGCACCGCGCCCGCCGTCAACAGCGACAACGCTGCCTTGCGCCCGGAGCCGGGCATATGTGCACGAGCGCGAATGGCTAGAACTCTTCGAGATCGCGGCCGACGACCGTCTTCAATTCGTCGCTGGTCGGCACGTGGTCCGGCGCGTAATAGCCGGCCGCCTTCTTCGCCTCGATCTCGACCTGAGCGTCCGGCGGCACCAGGCCCTCCGGGATCGGCACGCGTTCGCCGATTTCGATGCCTGTCTCGGCGATGGCGTCGAATTTCATGTTCGACATCGAGACGAAGCGATCGATGCGGGTGATGCCGAGCCAGTGCAGGATGTCGGGCATCAGTTGCTGGAAGCGCGCGTCCTGTACGCCCGCGACGCACTCGGTGCGTTCGAAATAGGTCGCGGCCTGGTCGCCGCCGTCCTGGCGCTTGCGCGCATTATAGACGAGGAACTTGGTGACTTCGCCGAGCGCGCGCCCTTCCTTGCGATTGTAAGCGATAAGGCCGGCGCCACCGGCCTGCGCCTCCTTCACGCATTCGGCGATGCCGTGGATCAAATAGGGGCGGCAGGTGCAGATGTCGGAGCCGAACACGTCGGAGCCGTTGCACTCGTCGTGCACGCGGCAGGTGAGGCGGCGTTTCTTGTCGGCGATCGCCGTCGGATCGCCGAAGATATACAGCGTGATGCCGCCGATCGGCGGCAGGAATACCTGGAGGTCCGGTCGCGTGACGAGTTCGGGATAGATGCCGCCGGTCTGCTCGAACAACGTCCGGCGAAGCTTGTCTTCGCTCACCTTGAATCGTTCGGCGATGCCGGGGAGGAACCAGACCGGATCGACCGCCGCCTTGGTGACAGCAATATCTCCGCCCGTGCGCACGATTTCGCCGTCGACCTTCACGCCCCATTCCTCGGACACGAACTCGGGGATGGTGAGCCGCGCCTTCGTCACCGCGATGGTCGGGCGGATGTCGGAGCCTTCGGCGATTTCGCGCGCAAAGTCCTGCGCGACACGATGACCCCACGGGTCGAGCGAGACGATGCGGCCAGGCTCGCTCCATTGCGGGAACGGGCCGATGTCGACCACCGGCATCGTATTGGTGAGGTCGGGCCGCACGATCGGATTGAGCGCGCCTGACGAGACGGCGAGCGCGCGGTAGAGCGCATAGGAGCCGCCATGCGCGCCGATGACGTTGCGCTCGGCTGGGTTCGTGACAGTGCCAATGATTGGCCCGCGCTCCTGCGCGGACGGTGCGCCCCAGGTGACCGGATAGCGGCCGGGCGCCCGGTGGCCAGGATGCGAGGTCAGCCGGATGTGTCCGGCCTTATTAGTGGACATGAGCTGCCCCAAAAAAGCAAAAAGCCCCTTCCGGCTGGTGCCGAAGAGCGGCTTCAAAAAAGAAATATATTGCACGACCTAGGGGGGTTCAAGAGGCAAGTCACACTTTGAGGTTGGAGTCATCGACGAAAATCCAAATATGAATGCCGGATTGACGGTTGGATAAATGCACCGGCGCGGCGGGCACCAGCCCCCAGCACGTTCGCGCAGCTCTGCGGCACCTGCGCGTCGATGCCTTCGGCAAGCGAGCCGGCGGGCCGGATTCCAATTTAGCCGAAGGCCGCCCGCACGCGCCGGCGTAGCGGCGACTAAAAGTCGCTGAGCTGACGGGGGAGAGAGGAAGAGGGCCGCAGGCTTGCTCTCGTCGTTCACCGTCTTGTCGGCGAAGCTCGCAACGTTCTCCGCGTTGCGTACGACATGAGCGCGTACGACCCTGTCGGTTCCGTCGACATCGCGCCGGAGCAATCCATGCATGATCAGATCGTGCTCGAAGCCGAGCATGTCCGCGGGGGATTAATCGCACGCCATTTGGCGGGGGTTAGAACTGCTTGCCTCTATAGAGGCCCTGCTGTAGCAGGGGCACGGTTCTGGTCGTCGCGCCCGGTCTTCATCCCTGCCTGCGATGGGGAGACGATGGCGAAGACAGTCAAATGCGCCGAGGCACCAAGAACTTGCGGGTGTAGCTCAATGGTAGAGCAACAGCCTTCCAAGCTGATGACGAGGGTTCGATTCCCTTCACCCGCTCCAGCCTTTTCACAGCCCCTCTTGAAATCGCCCAAGGCCAACCTCAGTCGTCCGCCGCCAGGTGCGTGACGGGCCGGGCGCGTGCGGTGTCCAGCGGCTGCTCATTCACATGTTGCTCAATGGAGGATATGGCCATCAGCGTGGTGGAGGCGGGCGAGAGAGAGCCGCAAGCAAGCACGGTCAAGCTTCTCGGCAAGCATGCGATGCGGCCGTGAGTGCCGCCGCGGTCAGCCCGCATCGGAGCGGTACTTTCGGCTCGGGGCCAGCGGGCTTGTTAACGGGTCACGGTCCCGCCCGCGCGTCTCAGAGCTCTTCCTGGCCGTGAGCAGCGGTCACAATCTCCGACGTCTTGCCCTTCAAGGGCAGTTCGGCGCGGAACACACCGTGGTCGCCGTCGAGCCACGCCGAGGCTCCCTCCAAAATAGATGCGGGTGCAACACGAACGATTACGGTCCAACCAGCACACCTGGCCCTAGGAACTGGGATACTCCCGGCCGGCGCAGGCAATATTTCCATCTAGTTGAAATCTAGTTCTAGGTGATCGAAAAATCTTGATTCCGTCCGCTGTCTGGGCTTTGCTTTTCGCAACCGAGGCGCCAATGGAAATCGCAGCAGTCGAAACGAACGGAGCCTCGTCGCAATCGGATCGGTATGCAGCCGACCCGGCGCAGGGGGGCGTTCGCTCGGTCAAACGCGCGCTGTCGCTGGTCAACGCGATCGCCGAGGCCGGCGGCGAGGCCGCGCTCACCGACCTGTCCGCGCGGACGAGCCTGCCGGTCTCCACCTGTCATCATCTTCTCAAGACGCTCATCGAGTGTGGCTACGCGGCGCAGGTGCCGGGCAGGAAGCTCTATGTGCTCGGCACGCGCTTCATCCAGTTGAGCCATGCCTGCGTGAATTCGGACCTGCCGCGGCGGGCGCAGCCTTTCCTCGAGGCGATCAGCGAGGCGACCGGCGAGACCGTGCATCTCGCGGCCTTGCAGGGGAGCGCCATCGCCACCGTGGCGCTACGCGAGGCGCGGCACGCGATCCGGGTCGACGCCGGTGGTGTCGGCAAGCTGGAAGCGCCGCACGCGACATCGATCGGCAAAGCGATCCTCGCCTGGCTGCCGGAGAACGAGATCCGCCGCGTGCTCGCCGCCGGCATGACGCGTTTCACCGAGCATACGATGACGGCGCTGCCCGAACTGATCGAAGCGCTGCGGCAGGTGCGCCGCGAGGGGGTCGCCTTTGACAGGGAAGAGTTCATTCCCGGCGTCATCTGCATCGGCGCGCCGATCCGCGATCAGGCCGGCGCGGTGATCGGCGCGATCAGCGCCTCGATGCCGAAGATGCGGGCGACCGCCGAGCACATGGCCATGACGCGCGCCGAGATCCTGTCGGCGACCCGTGCTTTGTCCGAGGACTACGGCGCCGCGCCCGAGGCTGGCGCGGAACAAACTACCAAAACGACGATTCCGAATTAGCTCCTGGGAGGGACGATGTTCTCACCGTCTGGCGTGAAGACCAACCACAACGAATTTCCAATTCCCGACCGGCAGCGCGCGTGGGTGCTAGGCGAGCCCGGCCAGTTGAATTTCACCGAGAAGCCGGTGCCGGTGCCGAAGAAGGCGGAGGTGCTGGTGCGCATCGATGCGGTGGCAATCTGCGCGACCGACCTCGAGATCATCTATCACGGTCCGCCGGCGTCGATTCAGGGCGGTCTGCCGTTCAACAAGAACTTCACACCGGGCCACGAATATATGGGAACGGTCGTCGCGCTCGGACCGGGCGTCGACGAGTACAAGATCGGTACCCGCGTCGCGGTCGAGATCCACGCCGGTTGCGGCCAGTGCAAGCGCTGCCGC
>DATAHD010000496.1:0-4598 GCA_036263395.1 Rhizomicrobium sp.
GATTTCCACGCGCATCAGGAACATGGCCGGATGGTCTATCAGGACGAGAACGGCCTGCTCGACCTGCCGATGCCCAAACTCATTGGCCGGCATCAGGTCGAGAACGCCGCCGTCGCCATCGCCGGCCTGCGCCATGCCAAACGCGGCTGGGGCACAGACGCGGCGATCGAGACGGGGCTCAAGACCGTCGACTGGCCCGCGCGTCTGCAACGCCTGACGCGAGGCCCGTTGATCGACGCGGCGCCGAAGGGCGCTGAAATCTGGCTCGACGGCGGTCACAATCCGCACTGCGCCGCCGCGGTGGCGGGTGCCATCGCGGATCTCGAAGAGCGGTCGGAGCGGCCGATCTATATGATCTGCGGCATGCTGCGGACGAAGGACGCGACGGGCTTCCTCGCCACCTTCCGCGGTCTCGCGCGCCACGTCGTGACCGTGTCGGTGCCGGGCGAAGCGGCGTCGCTGGGCGCCGGCGAACTTTACGACCGTGCGCGCGAAGCCGGCCTTGACGCCTCACCGGCCGAGGATGTCGAAGACGCGATGCTGCAACTCACCGCATGGGCCCGCGCGCACAGCAAAGAACCGCCGCCGCGTATTCTGATCTGCGGCTCGCTCTACCTCGCGGGCACGATCCTGAAGGACAACAGCTGACGCAAAAGCAACTCGCCCGGACACGCGTGGCGCATCCGGGCGACTGAATTCATCAGATCGGTCGAAGGATCAGATCGAGCTTTCGATCCATTCCTTGATCTTCGACTTGGGGAGCGCGCCGACTTTCGTTGCGGCGACCTGGCCCTGGCTGAAGATCATGAGCGTCGGGATACCGCGCACGCCGTACTTCGTCGGCACGTTCGGGTTCTCGTCGATGTTGATCTTGGCGACCGTGACCTTCTCACCGAGTTCGGTGGCAAGTTCCTCGAGCGCCGGGCCGATCATGCGGCAAGGCCCGCACCATTCCGCCCAGAAATCGACAACCACGGGCTTTTTGGCGTTCAGCACGTCGGTCTGGAAGGAAGCGTCGGAAACCTTGATCGGAGCCATTGGGAAATCCTGGAGTTCGGGAGTGTCTGGACCGTTGAATCTAGGAACGCACCCCCTCAGGGTCAAGGCGCGCGCGGATACGCAGCAATTCCGCGTCAAGGAAGCCGTCCGAGAGCGTCATCAGATGCGGCCCCTCGGTCCACACCAAAGCGCAGGCGATTCGCCGTTTCGGGAAGATTTTCGCGGCTGCGGCGCGGTAAAGCGCCATCTGGGTTGCGTATAGCGCAGGGACGTCTTTCTCCCGCGTCGGCGGCGGCCGGTTGGTCTTGAAATCCACGATAAGCACTGTGCTTTCGGTCACAGCGATGCGGTCGATGCGGCCGTTCACGCGCACGCCGTCGCCGAGTTCCGGAAGGTCCGCGACGATGGCGACCTCCGCTTTGCTGGTCGTGGTGAACGCGGCGGCGAATTGCTTGTGTTGCAGGATGGCGAGGGTGCTCGTGGCCAAAGCCATCGCATCGTCGTGCGGCATGCCGCGTGCCTTCAGGAAGGCGATGGCGCGGTCGTGCCGTTGATCCTCCGCGATGTCCGGCAGGCGCGCGAGCATTGCGTGAACCAGAAGGCCGCGGGCGAACCGCACCGTGCCGTCGTCGCCGAGTGGTGAGATTGTCGGCGGTTCATCCATGCCTGCGGCGTCGAAGGGCCGGATCAGACGCGGCTTCATGGGTTCGCTCGGCGGCGGACGGTTGATCCAGTCGGGCAGGGCAAGTGCTGCGGTTTCCGCCGCCACGACATCCGTTGCCGTGCCCACCGCTTCGTCGCCGATGCGCCAGATGGAATCCGCGCCGGTCGCGATCTCGATGCCCATGTCCTCTGCGGCACGTTTTGTGTGTTCGTACCAGGAGCCGGTGCGCACGCCGCGCTTGGTCTCGAAACCGCAGATGTAGAGCCGATCCTTCGCGCGTGTGAGAGCAACATAGAGCAGGCGGCGATGCTCGCGCATCACGGCCTCCATCGCTTCGGCTTTGGCTTCGCGCACGATGTTCGGGGCGGAGTCTTCGTTCACTGGGAACAGTACGCCGTCGTCGCGATATATCATGTGCCCGCGCATCGCCGGTGAGTCCGGCAGGCCCGCTGTGTCGGGCAGAATGACGATGTCGGCTTCCAGGCCCTTCGCGCCGTGGACGGTCATCACGCGGATTTCGTCGCGCTCTTTCTCCATGTCGCGCTTCACTTCGGCGCCGCCGCGCTCGATCCAGTGCAGGAAGCCTTCAAGCGATGGCGGGTTGGCGGCTTCGTAGGCGAGGGCAAGCGAGAGAAATTCCTCGATCGCATCCACCGCTTCGGCGCCGAGCCGTGCGAACAGCCGCCGCTTCATCCCGCGCGCGTGCAAGGCGTGGGCGTAGAATTCGAAAGGCGGTTTGAAATCGGCGAGCGTTAGCATCTCCGACAGGAAGGTATGCGCTTCGACAAATTCCGGCTGTTCCTCGCGCCGGTCGCTCAGCGTTTGCCACAGCGATTTCTTGCGGCCGTAGCTGATCGCGAACAACATGTCCTCGCTGATGCGGGCAAAGGGGGAGCGGAGCACGGTTGCGAGGGTCAGATCATCTTCCGGCAGCAGCACGAAACGGCCGAGGGCGATCAGGTCCATCGCCGCGATCTGCTCGGTCAGCTGCATGCGGTCGGCGCCCGCCACCGGCACGCGGTGTTCTTTCAGGCGGCGGATGATCTCGTTCGCGAACGGCTCGCGGCGCGGCAGCAGGATCATGATGTCTGCCGGGCGCACCGGCTTGTCATGCCCGGGCAGCACGAGTTTGCTGTCGAGCCACGACTTGATCTTGTCGGCGAGTTGCTTGGCGAGAATAACGACCGGGCTGTCTTCCTGCTGCACGTCCACCGGTTGCCACGGATCGGGCTTCGGTTTGGTCGAGGCGGGCGTGGAGGGCCACAACTCCACCAGCCCGACCATCGCTTTACGATGCGCCAGATGCTGCACCGGGAAATCGCCCGACGTAAGGCCCGCGGCGGCCTCCGCAGCAGCGAACACCTGGTCGACGAAGTGCAGGATTTCGGGCAGCGAGCGGCGGGAGGTCGGCAGGTCCTTGTTGACGAACTCACCGCCACCCTGATCCGACTGCGCGAGGAAGTGCTTGCGGTTCGTCTCGAACTGCGCCGGATCGGCACCCTGAAAACTGAAGATCGACTGCTTCTCGTCGCCGACCGCGAACACGGTGCGGATCGCACCTTCGCCGCGCACGCCACTGCCGACGAAGAACTCTTCCGTCAGTTTGCGCACGATGGCCCACTGTTCAGGGCTGGTATCCTGTGCCTCGTCGATCAGCACGTGATCGATGCCGCCGTCGAGCTTGTAGAGCACCCACTGCGCCGCATCGCTGCGTTCCAGCAGGTTCAGCGAGAGATTGATCAGATCGTCGTAGTCGACCGCGCCGCGCACGCGCTTGGCTTTCGCGAATTCGGTGCTGATCGCACCAGCCAAGGTCAACGCGGCTTCGGTGAGATCGCAGGCGGCGGCGGTGCGATGGCGTTCCTCTGCGGCGCAGTAGCGCTCGATCACGGTCTGGATGTAGGCCTGAAGATCGGGCCGCGCCTGGCCGCTTTTCCTCGTCACGAATTCTGCAAAGGGGCGGCCGTCTTTTGTTAGCAAAGACGAGCGGAAGGCCGCGAACATCACGTTCGGTGTTGCGATCCTAATGGCATTGGCCAGATTGCCGCCGCGCTCCTGGTCACGCTTGCTGCCCGCCAGCATCCAGCTGACGACAGCTTGCAACTGATCCATCTCGGCGTGCATCGCGGCGCAGAAGGTCTCTGCGATGCTTTCGAAGCTCTCATCATCTGCCAACTGATGGGTTGCGCGCACGGACTCGCGCAGCGTGATGTTCTGGTCGAGCGAGGCAAGGAAGCGGTCGAGTTTGCGGCGGTCGGTACCGAGTGCGGCGTCGAGGATTTGCTGCATCCGCCCCTCGCTCGTGTTGACCACGAGGTGGGTGATGGCGTTCTGGATCGTCTCGTCTACCGCAGCGCGCTCCAGCACGCGAGAACGCGACTCTGCTAGCAGCTCGCGCGCGGTCTGATCGTCGAGCACGCGGAACGCCGGCGTGACGCCCGCCTCGAGCGGGAAGCGCGACAGCAGGTTCTGGCAGAAGGCATGGATGGTCTGAATCTTCAGGCCGCCCGGCGTCTCCAGCGCCTGTGCGAACAGGCGCCGTGCCATGCGCAGGCCAGCCGTGGTCGGTCGCGGAGCTTCGATCGCGGCGATGTTGGCCGCGAGTTCGTCATCAGGCAGCAGCGCCCATTCGCCAAGGCGCTTGAACAGACGCGTCGACATCTCGGCCGCCGCCGCTTTGGTGTAGGTGAGGCAGAGAATGCGTTCCGGCTTCGAGCCGGCGAGCAGCAGGCGCGTCACGCGGTTCGCCAGTGTGTGGGTCTTACCGGCACCCGCGTTCGCAGCCACCCACGCAGAGCGTTCGGGATCGGCGGCGTCGGCTTCGCGCATGGCGGTGGGGTCGCTCACTCGTCCTCCTCCTGCCAGCCGGACAGCGACCACTCGCGCACGCGCGCAAGGTGGTCGTAGTCGCCTGAGATGTCGGCGCGATAGGGCA
>DATAHD010000497.1:0-8477 GCA_036263395.1 Rhizomicrobium sp.
GAGCAGTTCGCCAAGCTCCCGCACCTCGCGGGCGATGCCGCGCCGCTCAACGCAGCTGAGATCGTTGAGGCCGTTGCGCCGTTCCGCGCCATCAGCGCCCGCCTGAGCGTTTACGAGCGTGTCTCCAATCGCCGCTGGAACTTGGTGCTCGACGACGGCGTCGTCGTGAAGCTGCCGGAGAAGGATTGGCAGAAAGAACTGACGACGCTCGAGCATCTCATTATCGACAAAGGCGTTCTGGAGCGCGATATCTCTGAAATCGATTTGCGTTCGAAAAACGCGATCTTCTTCATGCTGAAGAACGGCGAGCAAAAGCAGACGGTCCGGGGGGACAAGGCCTGACATGGCTGAGATCACGAAAATTCGCGGGGCGAACACGCCGGCAGCCTACCGCCCCGGCATCGTGGCGGTCCTCGATGTCGGCACGTCGAAGACGGTCTGCCTGATCGGCCGCTCCGACCACGGCAAGCTCCAGGTCATCGGCGCCGCGCTGCGCGAGAGCAACGGCATGCGCGCCGGCATCGTCACCAACCTGCGTGAGGCGCAGGAGTCCATTATGGACGCCGTCGCTGCGGCCGAAGCGATGGCCGACACCCGCATCCAGAACGTCCTTCTGTCCGTCAACTGCGGCCAGCCGACCAGCGTCACCGGTCGCGCCATCGCCGCGCTCGACGGCGAACTGGTCAGCAACGCCCATCTGCGCGTCCTGCTGCAGGATGGCCGCGCCAAGTGCCGCCTCGACGGCCACGAGATCATCCAGGTCGCCCCGACCTCCTATGTCGTCGACGAAGCGCGCGGCGTGAAGAATCCGCTCGGCATGTACTGCCAGCGCATCGGCGTCGCGATGCACGCCGTCGCCGTCCGCCCGTCGCCGCTGCATAACCTGAAGCTCGCGGTCGAGAACTCGCACCTCAATGTCGTCGCGACCCAGTTCGGCGCCTATGCCGCCGGCTATTCCTCGCTGACCGACGACGAGAAGCAGCTTGGCGCCACGGTGATCGACCTCGGCGGCGGCTGCACCTCTGTTGCCGTGTTCAACGAAGGCCATCTCGTCCACGCCGACGTCATCCCGATGGGCGGTCAGCAGGTCACCGAAGACCTCTCGCGCATGTTCACGACGCCGCTCTCGGCGGCGGAGCGCATCAAGACTCTCTGGGGCGCCGCGCTCGGCGATCTCGAAGCTAACGCCGATGTAATCGCGGTGCCGCAGATGGGCGAAGACGAAGACGGCGCCGCCCGCCGCATCCCGCGCTCGATGCTGACGCGCGTGATCCAGGCGCGCATCGAAGAGATTCTCGGCCATGTGCAGCAGCGTCTGCGCGCCAGCGGTTACGACGTCGCCGTCGGCCGCCGCGCGGTGTTGACCGGCGGTGGATCGCAGCTTTCCGGCGTTCGCGACCTCGCCGAACGCGTCCTCAACAAGCAGGTGCGCCTCGGCCGCCCGCAGATGTTTCTCGGCATGCCGGCCAGCGCCGGTCCCGACTACGCGACAGCGGTCGGCCTCCTCATGGTCGGCGCCACGATGGCGCCGGAAGCACTCAATCCCGAACGGGCCGACGAGCCCGAACAGACTGGCGGATGGTTCAAACGGTTGACCGGAGGCCTGTTGGGATGATTCAAAAAAAGAACAAGCGAATCAGTTGGGCATTTCGTGGTGTGCAAAAGGGCGTTCAGCAGCTCGGCCAAGGAGAAATAAGATGGCTATAAAAATCGGCGCACCCAGTGCTGGAAACAAAGACTTGCGGCCCCGCATCACCGTGCTCGGTGTCGGCGGCGCCGGCGGCAACGCCGTCAACAACATGATCGCATCCAAGCTCGAAGGGGTCGAGTTTGTGGTCGCGAACACCGACGCGCAGGCGCTCCAGCAGTCGCTGGCCGAGCGCAAGATCCAGATCGGTGCGTTGGTCACAGAAGGCCTCGGTGCCGGTGCGCAGCCCGACATCGGCCGCGCGGGTGCTGAAGAGAGCCTCGAAGAAATTCTCGACGCGCTGCAGGGTTCGCACATGGTGTTCATCACCGGCGGCATGGGCGGCGGCACGGGCACTGGCGCTGCACCGGTGATCGCAAGAGCCGTGCGGGAAGCGGGTATTCTGACCGTCGGCGTCGTGACCAAGCCGTTCGCGTTCGAAGGCGACCGCCGCATGCGCATGGCCGAGAAGGGCATCGCCGAGCTTCAGCAATACGTCCACACGCTGATCGTCATCCCGAACCAGAATCTCTTCCGCGTCGCCAACGACCGCACCACGCTCGCCCACGCCTTCTCCATGGCCGACGACGTGCTGCATGCCGGCGTGCGTGGCGTCACCGATCTGATCGTGATGCCGGGCCTCATCAATCTCGACTTCGCCGACATCAAGGCCGTCATCACCGAGATGGGCAAGGCGATGATGGGCACGGGCGAAGCCGAAGGCGAAGACCGTGCGATCAAGGCCGCCGACATGGCGATCTCCAATCCGCTGCTCGACGACGTGTCGATGAAGGGCGCCCGCGGTATCCTCATCAACGTCACCGGCGGTCCGGACCTGATGTTGTTCGAGGTTGAGGCTGCGGCAAATCGAATCCGCGCCGAGGTCGATCCCGACGCGAACATCATCTTCGGTTCGACCATCGTCGACGACATGGAAGGCCGCATCCGTGTCAGCGTGGTGGCGACCGGCATGGAAGCCGAACTCGCCCGCATGCCGCAGCCGAAGGTTCTGGCCGCGCCACTGGGCACCAACGTGAAGAAGCTGCCGCGCGAAATCCTCGAAGAGAAGATCGCCGCTGCCGGCCTCGTGAAGCCGGGCGCCAACCCGGTGCACAAGCAGGTCGAAGCGATCGCGCGCGAGATGGAAGCCGCCCCTGCGCCGATGATGACGGAAGCCGAAGAGTTGATCCTCGGTGACGCCGACATGGTCGAGATCCCGGGCGATGCGATGCCGGCACCGACTCCCGTGCCACAGCCGGTGGTTCACACGCTCAGCACGCCCCTGCGTACGCCGGAGCCTGAGCCGGAACGCCGTGGCTGGTTCGGCATCGGCCGCCGCAAGGCGAAGTCCGATGAGCCGCTGCGCAGCGAGCCGATGGCCGCCCCGCGTCAGGCCGCTCAGCCGCTCCGCGCCCAGGCCCAGGTCATGCGCTCCGAAGCCCAGCAGCCGCAGCGCACCGCGCAGCAGCCGCAACAGGCGACGCCCACCGACGACCTGTTCGGCGAGCACAAAGGCGACGAACAGTTCGAAATCCCCGCCTTCCTCCGCCGCCAGCAGAGCTAAGCGGACTTCCCCCTCCACCTGGTGGAGGGGGCGCGATGCACCGCATCGCGGGGGAGGATTTCTCCGACAAAGCGAAAACCCCGGCGTCACCGCCGGGGTTTTTGTTTTCAGCCACTACCGACTGAGCAAGTCTACAACCCGCTCAAACACGGTGTCCCACGGCCGCGCCGTCATCGCAGGCACGCCGCGCGCCTCCGCATCTTTCTTCAACAACTGCCCATGCAGCCAGCTCACCTCCGCCCGCTTGGTCTGTGGCCCGCTCTGTGGCTCTCGGCTGAGATAGTTCGCGACGAGTTGCTGCTGATCCTGCTCGTACAGAAAGACACCGCGCACACGCCCGTCGTTCGCTTCATTCAGAAAGCGCGCCCGCGTCGCCAAGGCCGGAAGAAGGAAATCGCCCTCCAGCACGATCGGCACGCGGCTTTCGAGGTGATTGGCAATCACGGCCTCAAGCCCGGCTGACATCACCTCGCTGACCCTGATCAGCTGCTCGACAATCGCCTGCGCCGGTTGCTCGTGAAAATCCGGCGTCACGTACCAATGGTGCAGCACCGGTTGTTGCTCCGGCGTCGTCATGTGCCGCAGCATCACCTGAAAGTCGTCCACCTCGGTGATACCGATGCCGTAGTGCTGCGCGAGGCGATAGCTCACCGACGTTTTACCGACGCCGGACGGCCCGCCTAGCAGCAGCACATCCCACGTCCGCGCGCCCGCGGTCATGCCCGTTTCGCACGCGAGCCGTATCGCGCCCGCAATTCCTTCGTCAGAACCGCCTCCGGCAGCAACCGGCCCGACGCGATCTTCACTTCGCTCACCTTGCCGTTCTTGCGGGTGCGCGTCGCCGGTTCGCCGTAGCTGCCGAACGCGCCCGACTGCGTGATCTTCGCCTTGTCTTTGCCGGTGATGGTCAGCTCCGCCACCTTGAGCAGCGGCAACGCGAGCGCCGGTCCGGCGAGCAGCACCTTGTCGCCCATCGGCACCAGATCGGTCGCGCCCCACAGGCTCCACCACCGACCGGTCCATTCTTTCGTCTTCGCCGTCGGCGCGCCTTCCTCCGCGAACCGCGCGATAATGCTCAGCACGCCGTCCGACCACACTGCCGGCGTCGCATCTGCCGCGTTCGTCAGTACACTGACGGTCAGGTCGTGCGCCGGCACCATCGTCGTGCGCGTGAGATAGCCCTGAAACCCACCGCTGTGACCGAACCATTCCAGTCCCGATGACCGGCCGGTGATGATGCCGAGGCCATAGCCGGTCTCGATCGGCGAATAGGCGTCATGCCACTGCGGCCGGACCATCTCCCGCCGGCTCGACGCGTTCAGCACACTTGTCTTCGCAGCTGGCGACAGCTGCCCGAAGAACCGCACCAGATCGGCCGCCGTGCTGACGAACCCGGTCGCCGCCACTAGCCCATGCGTCGACTGATCGCCCGGAAAGATCACACGCTCGCCGATGGGCAGCCGCCCGCTGTGCCCGCGCGCCAGCTTCGCCCCACGCGGCAGCGGCACGTCGGGCGATGTGTGTGTCAGCCCCGCGGCCTTCACGATCTCGTGCCCCACCCACTGCGCATACGGCTCGCCAGTGATCGCCTCGATCACCATGCCGGCCAGCGCAAAGCCGTGATTGGAATACTTCAGCCGCGTGGCCGCATCGATCGCCGGCGCCAGCTTCAAATCCTTGCGCAGCTGCTCTTCGCTGGAGAACGGCGCACGCCCCGCCCAATACGCGCTGTCGAGCCCATCGCGGAAAATCCCTGCGCTGTGCGACAGCAACTGCGCGACGGTCGCGCGCGCGATATCGCGGTGCAGCCCCTTCACATATTTGCCGGCCGGATCGTCCAGCGACACGCGCCCCTGTTCGCGCAGCTTCAGCATCGCCGCCGCCGTGAACGACTTGGAATGCGACGCCACCCGAAAGCGATGCTGCGGCGTCAGTTTCTCACCCGCCACAACATCCGCATGCCCATACGCAACGTCGAGCACGACCTTCCCACCGTGCGCAACCGCCACCGCACACCCCGGCTGCCCGCTCTGCCGCATCTGAAACGCGAGCCACGACTGCGCATAAGAAAGCGCCGGCCCAAGCCAGGATGGTGTCGCCACGGTGATTCCCTTCGAGAACTTCCCGACGATAACGCCTTCCCGCGGCACCTACGACCGCTTTGACCTCGGGGAGATTTCCGGTAATAGTACCGGTTATGAAGTCTTCGCCCAGCAAAGCCGTCGCCAACTACCGTCGTCGCCAGCAGAAGCAGGGGATGGTGCGCGTCGAAGTACAGGTGCCCAAAGCGGATGCGGCGCTTATGCGTGGTGTTGCGCAGGCTCTGAGTGATCCTGCACGGGAAAAATCGCTGCGCGCTTGGCTTCAGCAAGAACTCTCACCGGTGTCCGGTGCCGATTTAAAGGCGTTGCTCGCCTCTGCGCCGCTGGAAGGCGTCGATCTCACGCGCAACAAAAGCGTCGGCCGGAAAGTCGAACTTTGACATTCCTCGTCGACACCAACGTCATATCCGAACTTCGCAAGGGCACCGCGTGCAACAAGAACGTGGCGCGCTGGTATGCCTCCGTCGATGGCAATGATCTTTATCTCAGCGTCCTGGTGCTCGGTGAAATCCGCAAAGGCGTCGAGTCGCTCAGGCGGCGCGATGCTGGCCGGGCGAACGAACTCGATGCGTGGCTGCACGATGTGGAGCGGGCTTTTGCGGGCAGGATATTTCCTGTCGATGAAGCCATTGCCGAGGTATGGGGGCGGATGAACGCCGCGCGCGATTATCCGACTGTGGATTCGCTCTTGGCAGCTACCGCGCAGGTCCATCGCAAAACGCTGGTTACGCGCGACACCGCCGATGTCGAAGGATTGGGCGTGTCACTTCTAAATCCGTTCAAGCCGGGCTGATCGCCGTTGTCTGACTTGGACAAGTCATAATGTTTGTGTATAATACGTTCGGTAATTGAAGGAATTTATGCATTGCGCGTTGAGGCCGGGTCAAACGGGGAGGGGAGGGGGGTACCCACTTATTTTTGCAAAACAACCTCCGGGCGTTTTCCCAATAGAATCAAGGTGAAGTCCAAAGGCGGAGCGCCCCGTGGCAACCGCAACGCCCTCAAAAGCGGCCTCCACACGGCCCAGTCCAAGCGCTTCCGTCTCGCCGTCCGCCTGCAAATCGCTACCGCCAAGGCCCTGATTCGCGAGGCCTATGCCATCGCCTCGGGCTATCCGGCCAGCAATCTCGAACACATCGAACAGATGGGCCGAATAGCAGACAACCTTGCCCGCCCAGAACCGCTAGAACCCACCGCATGACCAGACGCACGCTCGCCCGCGAAATCACAGCCACAGGCACCGCGCTCCATGCCGGAACAAAGGTGCGCATGACTCTATCGCCCGCGCCCTCGGGCAGCGGTATCGTCTTTCACCGCAGTGATGTCGGGCAGGACATTCCCGCGCGCTACGACGCCGTCACCGAAACCAATCTCGGCACTGTGCTCACCGGCCCCGGCGGCGCGAAAATCGGCGTGGTCGAGCATCTGATGGCCGCGGTCGCCGGCGCCGGCGTCGATGACATGCGCGTGACGGTCGATGGCGACGAACCCCCAATCCTCGACGGCGATGCGCTCTCCTACCTGAAACTGCTGCAGGATGCGGGTTTTGCGGAGCAGCCGGGCGCCAAGCACGCCATCAAGGTGGTGAAGCCGGTCGAGATCGCGATCAAGGACGCGCGCATCACGCTGCATCCTTCCGACGTCACGGAATACTCCTACGAACTCGACTATTCGAACACCAAGGCCATCGGCAAACAGACCTACGCGCTCGCCTTTACGCCCGGCGCCTTCGCCGACGAGATCGCCCCGGCGCGCACCTTTGGCTTCCTCCATGAGCTCGACTACCTGAAGAAGATCAACCGGGGCCACGGCGCGTCGCTCGAGAACACCCTCGCCATCGACGGCGATGCCGTCCTCAACGCGGACCTGATGCGCTTCCCCGATGAGTTCGTCCGCCACAAGGTGTTGGACGCTATCGGCGACATGGCGCTCGCCGGCGGCCCTCTAATCGCCCGGTTCGAGGGCGTGAAGTCCGGCCACGCCACCAACAACGCCGTTTTGCGCGCCCTCTTCGCCGACCCGTCGAACTACGAGGTCGTGCCCCTGCCATGACCGAAATTTTACCTGTGAGCGCCCGGAAAACCGCGCGTTTCGCTGTTCATCATGTGCCGCTGCGCCACTGGACCGGGGGCTTTGGGAAATGGCATAAGGCCCTGTCCCAAAACGAAAACCTGTCCTGGCCGGGCATCATGCCCCCGGGCGCGCACGGATGACCCCGATGTCTCTTACCAGCGTATCCAAGGCGGCCCTTGCCGCGCGCGGCCTTGCCCTGGCGCTTGCCGCCGTGGTGCTCACCGGCTGCAGCTGGTTTGACAAGTCGGACAAGGATAGTCAGGCGGCGCAATACGTCGAACGCCCAATCGATCAAATTTACAAAGACGCCTGGCGTCAGGTCGATCGCGGAAACTGGTCGCAGGCCGCCAAGCAGTTCGATGAAGTCGAGCGCCAGCATCCCTATTCGGTGTGGGCCCGCCGCGCGATGCTGATCAGTGCCTTCTGCTCCTACAAGGCCAACAAGTACACCGACGCCATCGGCACGGCGGAGCAGTACATCCAGCTCCATCCCGGCAGCCAGGACGTCGCCTACGCCTTCTACATCCGCGCCATCTCCTATTATGAGCAGATCGTCGATGTCGGCCGCGACCAGTCGAACTCTGAACAGGCGCTCAGCGCCCTCAACGACGTCGTCCAGCGCTTCCCCGACAGCGAATACGCCCACGACGCCACCTTGAAGGTCGACCTCGTGCTCGACCATCTCGCCGGCAAGGAGATGACGGTCGGCCGCTACTACCTGACGCGCAACGAATACATCGGCGCGATCAACCGCTTCAAAGTGGTGGTGCAGCAGTACCAGACCACATCGCAGACGCCCGAAGCGCTGGAGCGCCTGACGGAGGCGTATTTCGCCCTCGGCATCACAAAAGAGGCACAAACCGCTGCTGCGGTGTTGGGCGCCAACTATCCGGGCAGCCGCTGGTACCAAGACTCATATAATCTTCTGACGTCGCACAATCTGAAGCCACAGGAAGATAAAGGGTCATGGATCTCGCGGGCGTTCGACAAGATGCTCTGAAGGAGACGCGATGCTCGCGGCACTGACGGTCAAGGACATCGTTCTGATCGA